>DAOLLE010000314.1:0-3259 GCA_035331205.1 Burkholderiaceae bacterium | reverse complement strand
CTGATGGCGCATGGTCGACCTGCGCGCTCCGAAGGGGCCAAGACCCACAGCGGCGTCATTTCGTCTTTCAGCCTGGAGTTGGTCAAGACCGGTCTGATTCCCGTCGAACTCGGGCGGGCCCTCAAGCGGGCGGAGGAGACCCGTGTCGTCGCCGACTACCGGGGCGATACGGTCGGTGCCGAAGATGCGGCTGCCGTCGTTGGCCAGGCACTGACATTTGTGGTGGCCATGAAGCAGTTCTGTGAGCCGAAGGGCGCATGACGCAGGGCGGCTGGCCCGCCGCATTCAGCTCACCATCCCCGCCACCGACCCCGCCAGCAGCAGCTGCGCGCCGAAGTAGGTCGGCCAGCCCCAGAGCTTGTTGACGAAGCCCGGATGCACGAAGCGGTCGCGCGCCACCGCCAGGTCCGAGGCGGCGAAGAGCAGCGCGCCGGCCAGCACCGCCCAGCGGCCCGTCGCGTTGGCGTGGCCGGCGGCGGTGACGACCATCACCAGGATCACCGCGATGTAGGCCCACACCGGCCAGCGGAACGCCGGCGTGAGGTGCGGCCCCAGCCAGCGCAGCACCCCCGCGCCGAAGACCCCTGCGACCAGCGCGGCCAGCGCCATCGCGCCGCCCGACGCCGCGCCGCTCAGGAAGGCCAGCGCGAAGCAGAGGTGCGACAGCAGGAAGGCGCCCAGCCCGCCGAGGAAGGCGCGCGGCCGGCGCGACAGCAGCAGCGCATCGCCCAGCCAGCCCAGCAGCAGCGCCGCCAGCAGCCATTGGCCGTAGCGGCTTCCCGTGGCCCCGAGGACCAACCCCACCGCGACGAAGCCGCTGCTCGCGGCGAGCTTGAACAGCACGCGGCCGAGGCGCGAGCCGGCCTGCTCGGCCAGCAGCAGGCCGGCAACGCAGACCGTGGTGACCAGGGTCCAGAGGGCGGCGGGGGTCATGTGCACAGCCCGCGCGTCACAGCGACAGGTTGGCCGGCGTCAGCACCGTCTTCTTGACGTGCACCGAGATGATCGCCACCACCTCGTCGGCCGCCGCCGGGCGCAGCAGCTGCTCGGACTCCACCGACACCTTGGTCACCAGCGAATCGTCCTCCAGCAGGCAGAAGAACGGCACCGGGTCCGGCGCGGCGGCGTCCTCGGCCTGGCCTTCGAGCGAGCCGTGCGGCACCCGCAGCCCGTCCAGCAGCGTCTTCAGCCGGTTGTCGATGTCCCCGCCGTCGGTGATCAGCGTGCCGCGCGGCTGCTGCCGGAACAGCAGCACCGACACCTCGGCGTACAGGTTCAGCCGCTGCGTCACCAGCGGTGCGAACAGCCGCCCGCCCTTCTCGACGATCACCGACACCGTCCCGGCCGCCGCCGGGTGCGCCAGCAGCGTCGGCGCTGCGTCCACCAGCGGGCGCGTCTGCCACAGCCGCTGCAGCTGCGGGTGCAGCGCGCGGCGGATCTCCCACTTGTGGGCCGACTTCGCACCCTGGCCGCGCAGCGGGCCCTCGTAGATCAGGCGAAATTCCATGGCGGCGATGCCCGAGTCGTGACAGCGCCCATTCTTCCCGATCGCTGCTGCGCTGCGGCAGCCATCACGCGCTCAGTGCTGCGCCTCCACATGCCGCGCAAAATTCGACAGGATCGCCTGCCAGCCCTGGCGCTGCTGCTCGGGCGGGAAGGTCGTCTCGGCCTCGAAGGTTTCGCGCACCGTCACCCCCGCCTCTTCGGGGATGAACTCCACCCGCAGCGACCGGTCGCCAAAGACCGCCACCAGTAGCTGGTGTTCCACGACTTCGGTGTACTCGCCCGCGAAGTCGAAGCCCATGCTCCCGTCCTTGGCCTCCATGCGCGACGAGAACTGCCCGCCCACGCGCAGGTCCACGCTCGCGCGCGTCGTGTGCCAGTCGGGCGAGGCGCTGTTCCACTGCACGATGTCCTCGGGCGTCGTCCAGGCCTTCCAGACGGCGGCGACGGGGGCACGGACCAGGGTTTCGACGGTGATCAGCATGGGGCAATCCTTCCAGGTGAACGGGCGCGGGCATCGGCCGACCCCGCCGCGCCATCCTGCCACCCGGCGTTGATCCCCACGGGGCCAGGGGAGGCCAGCGGTCGCCTCCCGAGCCCCACCCGGGCGGATCCCGGCGAAGCGGGATGGCCCCGGCTCGCGAATGCCAACTTTGTCACGCCGTGACCCAAAGTGGTGCCTTTTCGCAGTTTCGGCAAGTGGGTAGCATGGCCCGAACAAGACAACGAATCCACAGGAGGATCCGCGCGCCATGCCCCGCTCCGCTGCCCCATCGAGGCGCGATCGAGCCGTACGCGCATCCCCACGTTCTCCGCTGGACTCTGCGATCACCGGCCTGCTCGGTGCCGGGGTCGGACTCCTCGTCCTGCCGCTGGCCCTGAGCCGGCTGCCCGGCATGCAGGCCCTCGCCGGCCTGCAGCGCATGGGCTGGTTCCTGCTGCTGATCGGCCTGGGGCTGCTGGCCTTCCGGCTGCTGGGCCGCCAGACCCGCACCGTCTCCCTCGTGCGGCCGCCCTTTGCCCCCTCGTCGCAGCTGCGTCCGCCCCGGCCGCGCCGGCGCCGCTTCGAGGAAGTCTCCGCGAACCTGATTCCCACCGCGTCCACCCTGCCGCCCCTGAGCGAACTGCCGCTCAGCGCCCCACCGCGGACCCTGCCCGTCGCAGCGCGCCCCGCCGCCGCACCGGTTCCACCCGTCGCACCGCCTCGGCCGGCCCCCGACGCCCCGCCCGCTCGCCCCACCGCCTGGGGCCCCGAGGTGCTGCGCGTCATCGAATGGCGCCGCTTCGAGGCCCTGGTCGAAGCCCTCTTCGCCCAGGCCGGCTTCCTCACCCGCAGCCAGAGCCACGGCGCCGACGGCGGCGTGGACATCTGGCTCCACTCCAAGCACCAGCCCGACGGCAGCCCGGTCAGCATCGTCCAGTGCAAACACTGGAGCGACAGCAAGCCGGTGGGCGTCGACAAGATCCGCGAACTGCGCGGCGTCATGGCCGCCCACCAGATCCGCCGCGGCCAGTTCGCCTGCACCGCGCGCTACACGGAAGCCGCCCGCGAATTCGCGCGCGACAACCAAATTAATCTGCTCGACGGCGCCGCGCTGCTCGACCTGATTGCCAAACGCACCCCCGACCAGCAGCAGGCGCTGCTGGACGTGGCCCTGGAAGGCGACTACTGGAAACCCACCTGTGTGAATTGCGGGGTGAAGATGGTGTTTCGGCTGCCGCGCAATGAGGGGAAGGGGTTTTGGGGGTGTGTGAA
>DAOLLE010000313.1:0-4553 GCA_035331205.1 Burkholderiaceae bacterium | reverse complement strand
CCCCGGCGCCGAAGTCGCCCACCGGCTTCGACGACATGGACGACGACATCCCGTTCTGATCGATCCGCTGCCTGCTCGTGAAAGGTTCGTGACGGGTGCCACGGCGCAGCCCGGTCACCCGCACGCCCGATCCGGCAGGGCGCGCAAGACCGCTCGGGAAGTCGAAATCCTCACGCCACTTCGGCACGGGCGCCCCTGCGCTTCGGGAGGCTCGAGGGCACAGTCTAGGGAATACCCTTAGACTGTCGCCATGAGCAGTACCTCCACCGCCCCCGTCGTCCCGGCCGCACCGGCCTCCGACCTGCTGCGCCGCTGGATCCAGCCACTTCAACAGCTGGAGCTGGCGCACTGGCTGCCGATCTGCCCGCTGACCGAGCGGCACCGCCCGCTGATCGAGCGGCACCTGCTGGCGCTGGGTGAGCGCGACCGCTACCTGCGCTTCGGCTACCCGGCCACCGACGAGCGCATCCGCCAGCACGTGGCGCACCTGGACTTCGAGCGGCACGAGCTGTTCGGCATCTTCGACCGCCGACTCGAGCTGCTGGCCACCGCCCACCTGGCCTACACCGACGAGCGCGAGGCCTGCGAATTCGCGGTGTCCGTGGTGCCCGGCGCGCGCGGCCGCGGCTTCGGCAAGCGCTTGTTCGCCCACGCGATGCGCCACTGCCAGAACCGCCGCGTGCACCGCCTGTTCATCCACGCGCTGAGCGAGAACACCGCGATGCTGCGCATCGCCCGTGGCGCCGGCGCAACAATCCAGCCGGAGGGCAGCGAGGCCGAAGCCTGGCTCGAACTGCCGCCGGACAGCCTTGGCTCGCACATGACCGAGCTGGTCGACTCCCGCGCCGCCGGCCTGAACTACCTCGTCAAGCGCCAGGGCCTGTGGCTGCAGCGGCTGGCTGGCCTGGTCGCCGAAGTGAAGTCGCACTTCGCCGGCACGCGCGGCGTGGCTGGGCAATGACCCCTGGCTTCGGCGCGCCCAGGGTGCCGACACCGCCCGCCTGAACGCCTCACACAGGCCGCTCGACGGCCGGCGCCCCACCCCGATCGGCAGCCCCTGTGGCTGCCGATTTGCTTTTCCGGCGCCGTGGCGTGACGGTTTTGCACCTGCCCCAGGGATTCACAAGTAGTTACATCTTTTCGTAGGATGCGGGCCGAAGTGCGACCAGGTTCCTGCCGATGACCACCGGCAAACCCGTTGTCTCCCACCGTTGGAACCCACATCACCATGTCACTGCCCGCCTGGATCCTTGCCCTGGCCGCGGCCGGCGCCGTCGCCGGTCTGGTCGTTCTGGCCCTGCGGCGCTCGTCGCCCGGCAAGGCCGGCGACGTCGACCTGCCGGAGGAATGGCCGCTGATCCAGCGCTCCATCTTCTCGGCCGAGGAGCGCTCGCTGTACCGCCAGCTGCGCGCCGCGCTGCCGCACCACACCATCCTGGCCAAGCTGCCGCTGGTGCGCTTTTGCCAGCCGATGGAGCGCAACGACCTGGGCTACTGGTTCAAGCTGCTCGGGCCGATCCACGTCAGCTTCGTCGTCTGCGCCGAGAATGGCCGCGTGCTGGCCGCGCTGGACATCGAGAAGCCCTCGCGCCCGACCGCCAAGCGCATCGCCGCGATCAAGCAGGCCGTGCTCGAGGCCTGCCGCATCCGCTACGTGAAGTGCCGCAGCGACCAGCTGCCCACCGCCGCCGAGCTGCAGCTGCTGGTGCCGCAGCAGGGCGAGATGTCGCGCCCGCTGGTGCCGCCGCATGTCCAGGACCTGGCCGAGCGCCGCAGCACACTGGCCCACGCGATCCGCGACCCGCGCGGCGAGCGCGAGACGCAGTGGTACGAATCCGGCTACGCGCAGGACTCCTTCTTCGCCCCGGACAGCCAGCGCGACACCTTCGGCGACCTGCCCGGCACTGCCGGTGCCAGCGCCGCCGCGATGGAGCGCCCCTCGCCGCTGGACGTCGGCGGGCGTCGGCCGATGGCCGGCAAGCTGCCCGGCGAAGGGGACCTGGGCGGCAACATCATCGGCCGGCGCTGACCGGGCGCTGACCGGGCGCCGACGGGGGCCGACCGCCTGGTCAGCCGGCAGGCCCCATGGTCTACGATGGGCGGGATGACCCCCGATGCGGACGCCCAGCCCTTCTCCCCTCCCCCTCCCGCCGCCTCGTCGGCCAGCCGTCCCTACGACGGCCTGACGCCGCACGAGGTGCTCGATGCGCTGGACGCCACCGGACTGCGCGGTGACGGACGCATCCTGCAGCTGAACTCCTACGAGAACCGCGTCTTCCAGGTCCACCTGGAGGACGGCCGCATCGTGGTGGCCAAGTTCTACCGCGCCGGGCGCTGGAGCGACGCGCAGATCCTCGAAGAACACGCCTTCGCCCGCGAACTCGCCGAGGCCGAGGTGCCCGCGGTGGCACCGCTGGCACTCGAAGCCCTCACCGACGACGTGGTGCTGGTCGGCAAACCGCCGACGCTGGCCCGCCGCAGCCCCTGGCGCTACGCCGCGAGCCCGCGTTGCGGCGGCCGATCGCCCGAGGTCGAGCAGCCCGAGGTGCTGGAATGGATCGGCCGCTTCCTGGCCCGCCTGCACGAGGTCGGCGCGCGCCGCCCCTTCGAGCACCGGCTGCGCATCGACGGCAGCGGCCAGGCGCGAGCCGCCCTGCAGTGGCTGCTGGCGCACGACGTGCTGCCCCCCGCCGCGCTGGGCGGCTGGCGCCGGGCTGCGGAGGCAGCGCTGGACGCCGTCGATGCCGCCTTCGCCCGCCTGAGCGACCTGCCGCTGCTGCGCCTGCACGGCGACTGCCACATCGGCAACCTGCTGTGGACGCCCGAGGGCCCGCACTTCGTCGACCTCGACGACGCGGTCACCGGGCCCGCGGTGCAGGACCTGTGGATGCTGCTGGGCGGCGATCGCCAGGAGATGCAGGCCCAGCTCGGTGCGCTGCTGGACGGCTACGAGACGATGCGCGACTTCGACCGCCGCGAGCTGGCGCTGATCGAGCCGCTGCGCACGCTGCGCCTGATCCAGCACAGCGCCTGGATCGCCCGCCGCTGGGACGACCCGGCCTTCCCGATCGCCTTCCCGTCCTTCGAAAGCCCGGCCTACTGGGACCAGCAGGCCACGCAGCTGCGCGAGCAGCTCGACGCGATGGAAGGCCCGGCGCTGGTGGCGTGAAGCCAAAGGGTGGCGCGGGAAACCGCCGCGCGAGAAGCGCCGGCCGCGCGCCTCAGGGAATCACCAGGTCGAAGCCGCAGGTCGCGTCGCCCAGGCCGCCGATGCAGCTGACCTCCCGGGCCTGCACGTCCTTTTTCAGGATCGAGCCGACGGCACCGGCGATCAGGCCGCCTTCGAAGTGGCAGAGCACCCGGCCCACCGGCGTCAGGCCGGAGCAGGTGACGCACTCGCAAACGTCGACGTGGATGTGGTGGTCGGTCAGCGTCGGGATCTGGATCTGGCCGATCTTGAGCTGCTCGCACAGGGCGAGGAACTGGTCCATCGAGGTCAGGCCCAGCTCGCGGCCCAGCTTCTTGCCGGCGTAATAGGTGATGGCCGAGGCCCCGGTGCCCAGGATGTCCTCCAGGGCCACCAGGCGAACGAGGCGGAACAGGGCCAGCCCGACGGTATCCCCGAGGACGGGGCGGTGGATTTGCAGCGCGTTGTGCAGTTCGACGGGATCCATGGCGGCGACGGCCCCGGCGGGCCGGACAGGGCGGCGGTTGGACCGATCCCGGCCCCCGTCATGCTGGAGACCGTTCGGCCGGCGCATGCTAGGGCGCTCGCCCCGGGCCGTTGGCCGCCGTCGCCGACGACCACTGACCCGGATCAAGCTCCAACGCCGATCACGCCCGGGCCGTGCAAACTCGACGCCCGGGCGTACCACCCGGGCCACATCCGCCCGCCGCGCAAGACCCCGGCCTCAGCCCAGGATCAGCGCCTGGATGCGCTTGACGTGCGCGGCCGGGTCTTCGAGCTGGCCGCCCTCGGCCAGCAGGGCGTTGTCGAACAGCACCTGGGCCAGGTCGTCAAAGCTCGATGCACCTTCGGGCAGCGCGGCCAGCTTCTTCACCAGGGCGTGCTCGGCGTTGACTTCCAGGATGGGCTGCGATGCCGGCGCGCTCTGCCCGGCCTGCTTGAGCATGCGGGCCAGGTGACCGCTCATGTCGCCCTCCTCGGTGACCAGGCAGGCGGGCGAATCGACCAGGCGGGTGGTCACGCGCACGTCCTTGGCGCGCTCGCCCAGAGCGGCCTTGATGCGCTCGAGCGTCGGCTTGAAGGATTCGGCGGCCGCCTCGGCCTGCTTCTTCTCCTCCTCGTCCTGCAGCTTGCCCAGGTCGACGGCGCCCTTGGCCACGCTCTGCAGCGACTTGCCCTCGAACTCGTAGAGGTGGCTGAGCATCCACTCGTCGACGCGGTCGGTCAACAGCAGCACCTCGATGCCCTTCTTCTTGAAGATTTCGAGCTGCGGGCTGTTCTTGGCGGCCGCCAGGCTGTCGGCGGTGATGTAGTAGATGGCCTCCTGGCCCTCCTTCATGCGCGAGACGTAGTCGGCGAAGGACAC
>DAOLLE010000312.1:0-4581 GCA_035331205.1 Burkholderiaceae bacterium | reverse complement strand
GTCAACAACGCCGGCATCACCAAGGACCGCATGTTCCTGAAGATGACCCGCGAGGACTGGGACGCGGTCATCAGCACCAACCTGACCTCCATGTTCAACGTGACCAAGCAGGTCGTGCCGGGCATGGTGGAAAAGGGCTTCGGGCGCATCATCCAGATCTCGTCGGTCAACGGCGAGAAGGGCCAGGCCGGTCAGACCAACTACTCGGCCGCCAAGGCCGGCATGCACGGCTTCACGATGGCCCTGGCGCAGGAAATGGCCAACAAGGGCGTGACCGTGAACACCGTCAGCCCGGGCTACATCGGCACCGACATGGTCCGCGCGATCAAGCCGGAAGTGCTGGAGAAGATCGTCGCCGGCATCCCGGTCAAGCGCCTGGGTACGCCGGAGGAAATCGGCTCGATCGTCGCCTGGCTGGCGGGTCCGGACTCCGGTTTCACCACCGGCGCGGACTTCAGCTGCAACGGCGGCCTGCACATGGGCTGATGTGATGTTCGCGGCGTGAGTCGGTGGCTTGCGCCCCGTGCATCCAAATCCAGGAGCGGCCTTCGGGCCGCTTTTTCTTTGCCCGCTCACCGGTACAGGGGCTGCGTGTTGCCCATGGCCGACGCGACTGGGTTGGCGCATCGGGCGCCGTGAAGAATTGCCCACTCACGTGGCGGGGTGTGGCAGGGTTCTCGAAATGCAGGAATCGTCTTCCTAGACTGATCCCCGGTTCCGGTGGGTTTGTGGCGTGACCGCTGCAGGGCTCTGGGCCCGGCCGGTCGCTGTGAGTGCCCACTGCGGCGGTGTCGACACCCTGCGGGCACGGAGGCAATCGGATCATGAACAGCGGAGTCTTTTCTCGCGCCGGTCGGGCGCTGGCCGTCGGCCTGACCGGGCTGGCAGCCGGCCTGGCCACCCCGGCATCCTGGGCCCACCACGGGGATCTGGATCGTGAGCACCCCTTCGAGGCCCGCCTGCTGGCCAAGGCCAAGCCGGATGAGTGCTTCGGCGGCATCGGCGCCAGCTACGAGCCCATCACCGCCTCCGGCTGTACCGCGCCGCGCGTGCCCAAGGTCAACCAGGCCTACGTCTGGGGCCTGGCCAAGACCGACAACGACCTCTGGATCGGTACGGCGCCGAACGTCAACTGCCTCGTCGAGGGCGGCTACCTCTCGCTGACCTCTCCTTACAAGACCGCCTCCTGGGCCTGCGAATTCGGCGCCAGCGGCTACCGCGCGATGTACGCGCCCGCCGTGCCGGCCACCATCGGCGACTGGCGGCCCTCGCAGATCCTGCGCCGCTCGCTCAAGGACGGCAGCCTCGCCGACCTCGGCCAGACCATGGACCTGCCCGGACGCCAGCGCCTGGCCGCCACGCTGGGCCTGCGCTCGGCCGGCACCCATCGCGGCGTCGTGATCCTGGCCGGGCCGGCGCTCAACCAACTCGGCCTGAACCTCTTCGCCTTCAACGCCAAGACCTCCGCCTTCATCGGCTCGTACACGCTGCCGGGCTACCGCAACATCCGCAAGTGGCTGGTCGCCGGTGACGAGCTCTACACCACGGTGGGCCGCGTCGACGGCAGCGGCGCCGTGATCCGCTGGGCGGGCAGTGCCGCCGCGCCCTTCCAGTTCACCGAAGTCGGCTCGCTGCCTTCCGAGGGCGCCGAGCTCACCCAGCACGACGGTCGCCTGTACGTCGCCACCTGGCCGAACGTCAACCCGGCCGCGCCCGCCTGGGCCGGCGTGTTTCGCTCCGCCGCGCTGCCCAGGACCGGTGGCCTGCCGGCGTCGACGCTGGCCTTCGGTCAGGTCTGGGACGTGCGCCAGTACGAGCCCGATCCCGTCGTCGCGCTGACCTACGGCGGCGGCGCCATCGCCTCCTACCAGGGCAAGCTGGTCTGGGGCACGATGCATGTCCCGTTCATGGCCACCGCGGCGCACCTGCAAGCCAATGCGGCCTGGTACGCCGGGCTGGACGCCAACGAGCGCAGCCTGCGCCAGCTGTTCGCCGCGCTGGCCACCCACCGCGCGGTGGCCGTCTTTCGCCAGGACGCCACCGGCACCGTGCTGCTCTACGGCAGTGCCCGCCTGCCGGCCTTCGATCCGGCCACGCACACCTGGCAGATCGTGCCCAACCGCTCGAACCTGAGGCCCACGCTCGGTGCCTCGGGCTTCGACAACCCCTTCAACAACTACACCTGGACGATGGCCGCGACCCGCAAGTCGCTCTTCGTCGGCACGATGGACTGGAGCTACCTGCTGCGCAGCCGGCTCGAAGCCCTGTTGCCGGGCCTGACGGGGCTGAGCGCGGCCCAGCTCGATGCCCTCAAGGCCCAGATCGCCGCCCAGCCGGCGGTGCAGGCCTTCCTGGCCGACCACCCGGGGCTGCTGGACGTCATCACCGCGGCGGCCAGCGGCGCGGGCGCACGCGTACCCGGCGGCACGGCGGACGACCGCCTGGCCAATGGCGCCGACCTGATGCGCTTCGACCGCCTCGACCGGCCTGCGCTCGCCGTCAGCCGCAGCGGCCTGGGCAATTTCCTGAACTACGGCCTGCGCACGATGATCGCCTCCGGCGACCGCCTCTACATCGGCACCGCCAACCCCATGAACCTCGAGACCGCGCCGAACGACGGCCGCCCCGACGGCGGCTGGGAACTGCTGGAGCTGCGCCTGAAGGACGGCGGCCACTGAGGCCGCGCGACCCTGGATGGTCCACGGACCGACGCCATCCGGGGCCAGTGTCCCGGGCGGTGTGGGTCCTGGCGATGCCATCGTCACCGAGGCACCGTGAGGCCCCTCACACCGCCTAGACTGCGGGTCTTGCAGAGTCGTGAGGAAAGTCGATGTCCTGGTTCATCGCCGCCCTGAAAAAGTACGCCATCTTTCGTGGCCGGGCCTGTCGCAGTGAGTACTGGTATTTCGTTCTGTTCTACTTGCTGATCCACATTGTGCTGGGCCTGATGGATGGCATCCTCGGTTCGCAGCGGCGCGAGGGCGCAGGCCTGCTGGGCAGCCTGTTCGCGCTGGCGATGCTGCTGCCGACGCTGGCCGTCGCGGTGCGCCGCCTGCACGACATCGGCAAATCGGGTTGGTGGCTGCTGGTGAGCTTGGTGCCGCTGATCGGCGGATTGATCCTGCTGGTGTTTGCGGTGCGGGACAGCGAACCCGGCGACAACGCCTACGGGCCGAACCCTAAGCTGGCGCCGCCGCCGGACGCGGTGGTCTGACTGTCGCCGGTCGAGCGCCGTGGCCGGAGGGTCATTGAGCGGGAAGCCGGTAACTGACGAGCTCGGACTCGCTGCGGCCGGCGCCCTGGCGGTGGCTGGCGCTGCGTTCGAGCAGACGCTTGATCAGCGGCGCGCCGTTGACCTGGCTGACCCAGCGGGTCTCGGTCTCACCGTCGCTGCCCACGCGCACGACGCGCAGGGTGTCGAAGCGGCCGGCGGGCACTTTCACCGCTTCGGCCGCCTCGACGCGCCATTCGGAGGTGTAAGGCACGGTCTGGCCGGAAGGGTACAGCGTCACGGTGTGGCGCGAGCTCCAGGTCTTGCCCACGCGCAGCGGCCAATCGAGTGCGACCGCGGGTTCATAGGACATGGTGGGGCTGCCCGCGGCGTTCAGGTTCGCGACGATGCCGAAGGTCGAAGGGTCGTGGTAGGTGCCGCCGCCCACCGAGTTGCGGGCGTCGAGCAGGCGCTGGCCCTTCCACTGGGTTTCGCCATAGGTCCAGGTGACGCTGTCGCTGCTCTGGCCATAGCTGCCGCTGGAGACGCGCTGGAAGGTGGCGCTGCTGCCCACGGGCATGCCGGCAAAGCGCTCCGCCGTGGGTGGGGGCGTGGCGCAGCCGGCCAGGGTGAGGGCGGCGGCGCCCGCGAGCAACGTGGCGCGGCGCGTCCAGCAGGGGCGAAGCGAGGGGCGGGTCATGACGTGTGACTCCTTTCACGACTCGAAGAGGGGTTTTCGAGTGTGCACCCGGGTCCGGCCGTGCTTCTGCGCGAGATCAAGGCCGGCCCGGTGTTGGGCGGTGCGGGCCGCGATGGCGCAGCGGCGCGCGGTTCAGCGCGCCGGGCCGGCGCGTTGGGCCGTCAGGGTCGCGGTGATGCGCCCGGGGTCGAAGCCGAGCTGGGCCTGGCCGCGCACCAGCAGGGTGGGCGTGCCGGGGTGGCCGAGCCGGTCGTAGTCGGCGGCGCAGCGGGCGTCGCGTTCGACGAAGCACTCCTCGAACGGCAGGCGCTCGCGCGTCAGCCAGGCGCGGGCCTGGGCGCAGAAGACGCAGCGCTCGGAGGAGATCATGCGGAGGTCGCCGGGCCGTGCGACGGCGCGCAGCGCCTCGGCGCGCTGGTGTTGGACCCAGGCGCGCGCGCCCTCGGCCAACGCCCCGGCCGCCAGTACGAACAGCACCAGCGACCAGAGACCACGCCGGCCGCTGCCCGGGCGGGGGGGGCTGGGTGTGGCGGGGCGGGTGACCGTCATCGCGCTTCGAGGCTGTCTGCCTGGGCAGGCGGGCCGCCCGCTCAGTGGCGCTGCTTGTGCTGGCGCTTGGCGTGGGCGTGCGAGCGCGGAGATTTGCGTAACTTGCACTACGAAGCCAAGG
>DAOLLE010000311.1:0-4584 GCA_035331205.1 Burkholderiaceae bacterium | reverse complement strand
ACCGGCGGCAGCGCCTGCGGCCGGGCCGGTTCGGCCACCGGCGAGCGTGCGGCGAGCAGTTCCATCAGCCGCTCGGTGGCGCCGGCGGCGCGCAGCAGGTCGCCGTAGACCTCGGAGAGCACCGCCACGCTGCTGACCAGCAAGATGACGTAGACGACGGTCTGGCCCAGGTGGCCGGCCGAGATCTCGCCCTGGATCACCGCCTGCGTGCCCTGGTACAGGCCCCAGAGCAGCGCGCCGAAGGTGGCGCTGATGATGAAGCCGACCAGGAAGGCGCGCACACGGGTGCGCTTGCGCGCGGTGTCGAAGGCGCTCTCGGTCGAGGCGGCGAAGCGCTGCGCCTCGCGCGCCTCCTGCGTGTAGCTCTGCACCACCGGCACGGCGTTGAGCACCTCGGCGGCGATCGCGCTGGAGTCGGCCACGCGGTCCTGGCTGGCGCGGCTGAGCTTGCGCACCCGGCGGCCGAAGTAGAGGCTGGGCAGCACCACGAGGATCAGGATGCCCAGCACCTGGAACATCACCCAGGGGTTGGTGATCACCAGCATCACCAGCGCGCCCAGGCCCATCACCGCGTTGCGCAGGCCCATGCTGAGGCTGGAACCGACGACGGTCTGCACCAGCGTGGTGTCGGTGGTCAGGCGCGAGAGCACCTCGCCGGTCTGCGTGGTCTCGAAGAACTCCGGGCTCTGCCGCAGCACGTGGGCGTAGACCGCGTTGCGCAGGTCGGCGGTGACGCGCTCGCCGATCCAGGTGACGGTGTAGAAGCGCAGCGCCGAGAACAGCCCCAGCGCCGCGCCCACCGCGAACAGCGCCAGGAAGTGGCCGCGCAGCGCCATGACCCGCTCGCCCGGGTCGCTGGCGACCAGGCCCTGGTCGATCAGCCCGCGCAGCGCCAGCGGGAACACCAGCGTGCTCAGCGCCGCCATCACCAGGAAGAGCCCGGCCAGCGCGATGCGGCCGCGGTAGGGGCGCAGGTAGGGCCACAGGCCGCTGAGGGAGCGGGCTTCGCCGCGGGGACGGTCGGGGGTCTTGGACATGGCGCAGCAGTGTAGGCAGGGCGGGCGCTTCTGCCGTGTCACTCGAAAAGCCCTGTTGGAATCCTAGGCTATTCAATGACTGCCTGACCAATCATTGCATAGGCAACTAATATCGCGCCCCATGCAGAACGACTCCGACCCGCCGCGCTTCTACGAGCCCGGCCAGTACCGCCCCGACGAGAGCGTGGGCTACCTGATGAAGAAGGTCATCACCTCGATCCTGGCGCAGGCTGACCGCCGGCTGGGCAGCTGCGACCTCACCTACGCCCAGTGGCTGCCGCTGTACAAGCTGGTGGTGAACGACTGCCAGACCATGGCCGGCATGGCGCGCGACCTGGAGATCGACCCGGGTGCGATGACCCGCTCGCTCGACCGCCTGGAGGCCAAGGGCCTGGTGCGCCGCGAGCGCAGCACCGAGGACCGCCGCGTCGTCAACCTGGTGCTGACCGACGAGGGCCAGGCCGTGGCCCGCCAGGTGCCCCCCGTGCTGGCCGAGGTGCTCAACGGCCACCTGCAGGGATTCAGTGAGGCCGAGTGGCGCCAGCTGCTGAGCTTCCTGCAGCGCATGCTGGCCAACGGCGAGGCGATGCGCGCCCAGCTGCCGCCCAAGTGACGCGGCCCGCCGCGGTCCGCACGAACTCCCTTTGAACCCCAAGAAGAACATGACCTCGACACCCCCTTCCACGCAGCCCGAGCCGCTGCCGCCTCCGCTGCCCCGCTCGCTGGCGCGGGTGGCCACCCTGTCCACCGCGGTGCTGGCGGTGGTCGCCTCCGTGCTGCTGGTGGCGGGCTGCGCCTCGCCCGGCCCGCAGGCTGCGCCCGCGGTGCTGCGCGCCCCGGCCGACCTGGGTCTGGGAGGCGCGCCGACCTCGGCGGTGGCCAGCCAGTGGTGGCAGGCCTTTGGCGATGCGGAGCTGAACGCCCTGGTGCAACGCGCGCTGGCCGATCAGCCCAGCCTGCAGCTCGCCCAGGCCCGCCTGGCGCGCGCCAGCGCCGGGGTGGCGGCGGTGCGCGGCGAGGACGGCCCGCAGGTGGCGCTCAACGCCAGCGCGATGCGCCAGCACTACAGCGCGCACGGGCTGGTGCCGTACCCGATCGCCGGCAACCTCTGGAACAGCGGTGACGTGACCGTCGGCCTGGGCTGGGACCTCGACCTCTGGGGCCGCCAGCGCGCCGCCCTGGCCGCCGCGTTGGGCAATGAGCGCGCCGCTCAGGCCGAGGCCGCCGCGGTCGGCAATGCCCTGGCCACGCAGATCGTGCGCGGCTACGTCGGCCTGGCCCGGCTGGTCGCGCAGCGCGAGGTCGCCGCGCGCACGCTGGCGCAGCGCGACGAGATGCTCGGCCTGATCCGCCAGCGCGTGGCCGCCGGGCTGGACACCCGCGTCGAGCTGCGCCAGGGCGAGGCCGCGCTGCCCGACACGCGGGTGACGATCGAGTCGCTGGACGAGCAGATCCGCCTGGCGCAGCACCAGCTCGCCGCGCTGTCCGGCCAGGCACCGCAGGCGCTCGACGCACTCACACCGAAGCTCGCGGCGCTGAAAGCGGCGGATGTGGCCGGCGGCGCCGATGCTGCCCCCGGCCTGGACCTGCTGGGCCGCCGCCCGGACGTGGTGGCCGCGCGCTGGCGCGTCGAGGCCACCAGCCAGGACGTGGCCGTCGCCCGCACCCGCTTCTACCCGGATGTGCGCCTGTCCGCCTTCGTTGGCCTGAGCGCCCTCGGGCTGGACCGGCTGATCGACGTCGACAGCCGCACCTACGGCGCCGGCCCGGCGCTGCGCCTGCCGATCTTCGAAGGCGGCCAGCTGCGTGCCCAGCTGCAGGGCAAGGCGGCCGAGCGCGACGCCGCCATCGCCCAGTACAACCAGACCGTGGTCGACGCGGTGCGCGAAGCCGCCGACGCGCTGACCTCGCAGGCCTCGCTGCAGCGCCAGCGCGCCGAACAGGCCCAGGCGCAGGCCGGCGTCGAGGCCGCCTACGACCTGGCCCAGCAGCGTTACCGCGCCGGCCTGGGCAACTACCTGCTGGTGCTCAACGCCGAGAGCCAGGTGCTGGCGCAGCGCCGCCTCGCGGTGGACCTGGCCGCCCGCACGCTCGACACCCAGGCCGCGCTGATGAAGGCGCTGGGCGGGGGCTGGGCGTCCATCGCTGCACCCGCCGCAGCGTCACCTGCCGCCTCCACCGCCACGCTCGCCGCGCGCTGAGTCCCCGCCTGCCGCGCTCACTGCCCCCGCCGCACCGAACCGAATTCATTGCCATGTCCGCAGCCCCCGCATCCCTCGCTTCTTCTTCCCCGTCCGCCACCGACCTCTCCGCCGCCAAGGCCAGCCGCCGCAAGGCGCTGGGCGGTACCGCCGCCGTCGTGCTGGTGGGCGCCGCCGCCTACGCCGGCTGGACCCTGCTGGGCGCGCCGGTGGAAGTGACCGACAACGCCTACGTCCAGGCCGACGTGGTGCAGATCACCCCGCAGGTGGCCGGCACGGTCACCGCCATCCTGGCCGACGACACCGACTTCGTGCGCGCTGGCCAGCCGCTGGTGCAACTGGACGCCGCCGACGCCCGCGTCGCGCTGCAGCAGGCCGAGGCCCAGCTGGCCCAGGCGGTGCGCGAGGTGCGCACGCTCTACGCCAACCGCTCCGGCCTGCAGGCGCAGGTCAAGCTGCGCGCCGCCGAGGTCGAGCGCATGCAGTCCGACGTGCGGCGCCTGCAGGACGACGTGGCCCGCCGCCAGCCGCTGCTGGCCAGCGGCGCGGTCGGCCAGGAGGAGTTCAAGCACAGCCAGGCGCAGCTCGACGGTTCGCGCAGCGCGTTGGCCGCGGCCCAGTCGGCCCTGGCTGCTGCGCAGGAGCAGCTGGTGGCCGGCGCTGCGCTGACCGAGGGCACCGACGTGGCCGAGCACCCCAACGTGCAGAGGGCCGCCGCGCTGGTGCGTGAGCGCCACATCGCGCTGGCGCGCATGCAGCTGCCCGCGCCGGTGGATGGCCACATCGCCCGCCGCAGCGTGCAGGTCGGCCAGCGCCTGCAGCCGGGCACGCCGCTGATGGCGGTGGTCTCGCTGGGCCAGGTCTGGGTGGACGCCAATTTCAAGGAAAGCCAGCTGCAGCGCCTGCGCATCGGCCAGCCGGCGGAGCTGACCGCCGACGTCTACGGCAAGAAGGTGGTCTACCACGGCACGGTGGCCGGCTTGGGCGCGGGCACCGGCTCGGCGTTTGCGCTGCTGCCAGCGCAGAACGCCACCGGCAACTGGATCAAGATCGTGCAGCGCGTGCCGGTGCGCATCCGCCTGGACGCCAAGGAGGTGGCCGAGCACCCGCTGCGCGTGGGCCTGTCGATGGAAGCGGCGGTGAACGTGTCGCGCCAGGACGGCAAGCTGCTGGCCGATGCGCCGCGCACCCAGCCGCTGGCCAGCACCAAGGTCTTCGACGCGCCCGAGCAGGCGGCCGACGAGGCGGTGCGCCGCATCGTTGCGGCCAACCTGGGCGGCGCGGGCAAGGCCACCGCGCCGGCCAAGCCGGCCTCGGCGCCCGCCAAGGTGACCGCGGTCGACGTC
>DAOLLE010000310.1:0-4605 GCA_035331205.1 Burkholderiaceae bacterium | reverse complement strand
TGCCACAGCACCTTCTGCTTGTTGGCATACCAGCGTTCGATCTCGGGCTCGATCATCTTCTCGATGCGACCGCGCTTGATCTTCATCGTCGGGGTGAGGCAGCCGTTCTCGATGCTCCAGGGTTCGCGGGCGATGACGAACATCTTGAGCTGTTCGTAGTCGGCCACGGCGGCATTCACGTCATCCAGCAGGCGGGAGAGTTCCGCGTTCACCTCGTCGCGAACGCTGGGTTCATGCTGCCGGGGGCGCAGGGTCTCGCTGAGCAGGATCATGGCGTAGGCGGCCGGCTGGCCCACGCCGGAGACCAGCGACAGCTCCACCATCGGGTGGGCGTTGATGAGGTTCTCGATCGGTGCCGGGGCCACGTACTTGCCCTTGGCGGTCTTGAACAGTTCCTTGGCCCGGCCGGTGAGCTTGAGCATGCCGTCGGGGGAGAACTCGCCCAGGTCGCCGGTGCGGAAGAAGCCGTCCGGGGTGAAGCTCTCGGCGTCCAGGTCCGGGCGCTTGTAGTAGCCCACCAGCTGGCCGGGGCTCTTGATCAGCACTTCGCCTTCCGGACTCAGCCTGGCCTGCACGCCCTTCATGGCCACTCCGACATAACCGGGGGCATTGTGGGCATCGTTGGAAGTGAAGGAGTAGGCGCAGTCCTCCGTCATGCCGTAGCCTTCGAACAGCTTCAGCCCAATGCGGCGGTACCAGGCGATCAGATCCGGCGGGATGGGGGCCGAGCCGCTGCCGGCCATCAGCACCTGGTCCAGGCCCAGGCCGGTGCGCACCTTCTTGGCCACGATCTTGCCGAGGATGGGGATTTTCAGCAGCCGCTCCAGCTTGGCCGGCGGCATCTTGGCGAAAACCCCCTGCTGGAACTTGAGCCACAGCCGCGGCACGCTGATGAACAGGGTGGGGCGGGCACGCTGAAGATCGGCCAGGAAGGTGTCCAGCGCTTCGGCGAAGAACATCTGGGTGCGCCCGTCGATGAGGGAGGACCCCTCGATCCAGGTGCGCTCGAAGATGTGCGACAGCGGCAGGTAGGACAGCACCCGGTTGGCGGTGTGCTGGCCGATGCGTTCGCGCAGGTCCTCGTTGATGCCGACCGAGGCGGCGGTGAAGCGCTCGAAGCTGTGCATCACCCCCTTGGGCGTGCCGGTGGAGCCGGAGGTGTACATCAGCACCGCCAGCTCCTCCGGCTCGCGCGAAGGGTTGCCGGTCAGGGGTGGCGTGCGCGCGACGATCTCGTCCCAGGTCTCCAAGCCATGGCCTTCCGGCGCCAGCGGGAAGGCGATGCAGGGCAGGTCCTGGGGCACCCCGGGTTTCTGGTGCGCCCAGGTGTCGAGCTTGCCCACGAAGAGCAGGCTGGCACCGCTGTGCGACAGCACGTAGCCCACCGTTTCTGCGGTCTCGGTGGGGAAGATGGCCAGGGTGGTGTAGCCGGCCATCCAGATCGCGATCTCTGCCATCACGAAGTGGGCGCAGTTCTTGGACAGCATCGCGATGCGGGCGCCCTCGGGCAGGCCCAGCGAGCGCAGGTGCGCGGCCATGCGGCGCGCTTCGTCCATCGTCTTCGCCCAGGTGTAGTCGACCACCTGGGCGTTGCCGATCGGCTGGGTGAGGAAGACCTTGTCGCCCAGCCCTTTTTCATGGGCATAGATGTAGTCGAGCATGAGCTTGTTGGAAGGCGCCATCGCGGGGTACTCCTTTTCGTGTCAACACCGGGCACGGTAAACTGGCGGAAGCCCCGTCGTCCACGGTGAATACCTGGGTTTTGGCGTTCGCCTGTCCCCCAGATGACAGGTGATGCCTTGGACTGCGCCCACAGATTGATCCCCGTCAGGGCAGGAAAGCGCGGATGGCCGGATCCGACCCCTGGCTGCGAGAATCGTGCGGCGCTTTTGGAGGACCCTTGCCTTGAACCTCTTCGCCACACTGAACCAGACGCTGGATCTGATCCCCGAGGGCGCCCGTGCGGCCGGCCTGGGGGCACTGATGAAGGGGGCCGGCAAGGTCACCCGCTACCTGCCGATTCCCCAGCCGACGCTGCTGGTGGGGCAGGGATCCAGCCGGCGGCTGGGACAGGCGCTGACGGCCTTCGGCCACCACAAGCTGCTGATCGTCACCGACGCGATGATCGTCAAGCTCGGTCTGCTCAAGAGCCTGACCGATGCGCTGGATGCCGGCGGCACCGCCTGGGCCCTGTTCGACGAGATCACGCCGGATGCGCCCATCCCCTTGATCGAGCGCGGCCTGGCGCGCTTCCAGGAGGAGGCCTGCGATGCGCTGGTGGCCGTGGGGGGAGGGTCGGCGATGGATGCGGCCAAGGTCATTGCGGTGGCCAGTGCCAACCCGCTCAAGCCGCTGCGCAGCCTGGCGGGCTACTTCAAGGGCTTGAACCACCCGCCGCCGGTGTACGCCGTGCCCACCACCGCCGGCACCGGTTCGGAGGTGACGGTGGCGGCGGTGATCGCCGACCCGCAGCGGCGCAGCAAGCTGGTGATCGTCGACACCCGCCTGGTGCCGAAGATGGCGGCGCTCGATCCGGAGCTGATGGCGGGCCTGCCGCCGGCCATCACCGCAGCCACCGGCATGGATGCCCTCACCCATGCGGTGGAGGCCTTCCTGGGCCACTGGGCCACCCCCGGCACCGACGGCCTGGCGCTGGCCGCGGTGGGGTTGATCTTCGACAACCTGCGCAGCGCCTACCGCGAGGGCGGCAACCTGGAGGTGCGCGAGCGCATGTCGCTGGCGTCCACCTATGCCGGCATGGCCTTCACGCGGGCCAACGTCGGCTACGTGCATGCCATTGCCCACCAGTTCGGCGGGCGTTACCACACGCCCCACGGTCTGGCCAACGCCATCGTGCTGCCGCAGGTGCTGCGCTTCCTGGCTCCGGCGGTGATTCCGCGGCTGGCTGCGCTGGCACTGCGCGCGCGGCTGGGCACGGACAAGGACAACGAGCAGGTGCTGGCGAAGCGTTTCCTCGATGCCGTGGACGAGCTCAACCGCGACCTGGGCATCCCCACCCACCTGGCGGCCCTGCGGGAGAAGGACATCCCCGCGCTGGCCGAGGCCGCGCTGCACGAGGCCCACACCGGTTACCCGGTGCCGCGCTACATGACCCGCGCCGAGTGCGAGGCCCTGATCCGCCGCCTGCTGCCGCCCAAGGAAGAGGCTGCTGCGCCGGCCGAGGAGCACGCTGCGCCTGCCGCTGGCAGCCCGGCGGCGACACCGCCACAGAAGGGCAAGCCCAAGGCATCTCGTGCGCCGCGCAAGACAAGCCCGCGCAAGACAAGCCCCCGCAAGACCTCCACGGCCGAATGAGACGGCCCACCCCACAACTTAAGACGCAGGAGACAGCCGCGTGAAGAAGGTCAGCACCATCTCCCTGGGCGCTTCGAAGCAGGACTTCGAGTTCGAGACCCGGTTCCTCGGTCACTCCTTTCAGGTGCGCCGCCTGGGCGCAGACGATGACATCGGCAAGGCCTGGGAGCTGATGCGCCGCCAGCAGGCCGAGTGCGACGCCATCGGCCTGGGAGAGGTCGGTGACCATTACCGGGTCGGCCAGGACACCCGGGTCAACAAGGAAACGCAGCGGCTTCTCAATGTGGTCACGCGGGTGCCGGCCACCACCGGCGCCACGCTGCGCCGGTTGCTGCAGGTCAACGCGGTGCGCTTCGTGCAGAACCATTTGGGCCACTACTTCAACAACAACCTGGTGCTGTTCCTGTCGGGCATGCGCAACTACGACATGGCGGTGGCCCTGTCGGACTACACCTCCAATCTGAAGTTTGCGGATGCCCTGGCGCAGACCGGCGCGCCGGCGATGCTGACCTCGCTGTTCCAGCTGGAGCTCTACGCCAAGGGCAGCGACCTGGTGCTCTCAGGCAAGCCCGGCGAGATGCTGGAGGCGTCCCTGAGCACCTTCAAGCGCGCCCGCATCGCCGCCGAGGTGGCCAACGCGCAGGTCATCGTCGGCACCTTCCACGAGCTCAAGGAGGTGGGCCACGCCAAGAACCTGGCCGGCAAGACGGTCATCACCTCCGCAGTGGACGACGAGCGGCTGGCCTTCTTCAAGCGCTGTCGTGTCAACCTGGTGGTCGATGTTTCGCCGCAGCTGTTCGACCGGGTGGTGGGCACCAACGTAATCGAGGCGATGATCCTGGCCGCGCTGGGCAAGCCGGTGGAGGATGTCTCGGACGACGACTTCCGCGAGATCATCGAGGAGCTGCAGCTCCAGCCGCGCCTGCTGCACCCCACTGGCGAGTTCCGCAACATCCGCCGCTTCGCCTTCGTCATCCACCCGCTGAGCCAGGAGTTCATCCGCAAGGGCTTCCCCATCCCCAAGGGCACCCCCAAGTTCGTGATGGACCAGGTGGAGACGCTGGCGGCCTACATGCCACCGATGGTGTACTGCAAGATGGAGAACATCGTCTCGCCCACCGGCGCGCAGGCCGAGGGCTGGCTGATCTCCGTGGGCGGCACCCCCAAGGAGATGCTGGCGCGCAGCCCGGAGTTCACCTACCGCCGCCTGCTGGCCGCCGCCGAAATGGCCGAGAAGCTGGGCGCGCAGATCATGGGCCTGGGCGCCTTCACCAAGGTGGTGGGCGACGC
>DAOLLE010000309.1:0-4612 GCA_035331205.1 Burkholderiaceae bacterium | reverse complement strand
GGCGACTTCATCTGGACCGGCGGCGACTGCCACATCTACGACAACCACCACGAGCAGGTGCAAACCCAGCTCGCACGCGAGCCGCTGCCCTACCCGACGCTGCACCTGCGGCGCCGGCCGGACTCGATCTTCGACTACGCGCTCGAAGACTTCGAGGTGCTCGACTACCGCCATCACCCCGCCATCAAGGCGCCGGTGGCCGTCTGAGACGGCCGGGCGCTGCGATGCTGCAACCCCGCCAGCTCGGCATGCTGGTTCTGCTCACGCTGATGTGGGGCAGCAACTGGCCGATGATGAAGTTCTCGCTGCGCGAGATCACGCCGCTGTGGTTCCGCGCGATCACGATGGGCGGCGGCGCCCTCGCGCTGGCGCTGTACTTCCTCGCCCGCGGCCAGAGCCTGCGGCTGCCGCGCAGCGAGTGGGCCCGCCTGTTCTGGCTGGCCCTGCCCAACATCATCGCCTGGCATTTCTTCTCCATCCTGGGGCTGCGCGAGCTGGCGTCGGGGCGCGCCTCGATCCTCGGCTTCACGATGCCGGTGTGGACGGTGCTGATCGGCGTGCTGCTGGGCGTCGAGCGGCTCGGCCCGCGGGTGCTGATCTCGCTGGCGGCGGCCATCGCCGCGGTGGGGCTGCTGTCCTTCCACGAGCTCAGCCGGCTGGCCGGGCGCCCGCTGGGCGTGGCCTGGATGCAGCTGGCCGCGCTCGGCTGGGCCGCCGGCACGGTGATGATGCGGCGCACCCGCAGCGCCCTGCCCACCGAGGTGGTGACGGTGTGGATGCTGGTCATCGGCGCGCTGTTCTTCTGGATCGTCGCGCCGCTGGCCGAGCCAGCCCCTCAGCCCGCCCGCTTCTCGGCGGCGATGTGGGCCTCGCTGGCCTGGGGCGTGTTCCTGAATTACGGCTACGCGCAGGTGCTCTGGTTCAACCTGGCGCGCGAGCTGCCGCCCAGCGCCAGCGCCTTCTCGATCATGGCGGTGCCGCTGGTGGGCATCGCCACCGCCACCGCGATCGTCGGCGAGGTGCCGACACTGACCGACGCCCTGGCCGCCGCCTGCATCATGACCGCCATCGCCAGCGCGCTGATCCGCCGCCCCGCCCCCATTGCCCAGACGCCGCGCGCATGACCACCCGACTCATCCTGATCGCCGCCGTCGCCCGCGACCGCGCCATCGGCCGCGGCAATGCCCTGCCCTGGCACCTGCCCGAGGACCTGAAGCACTTCCGCGCCACGACGCAGGGCGCGCCGGTCATCATGGGCCGGCGTACTTGGGATTCGCTGCCGCCGCGGTTTCGCCCGCTGCCCGGTCGCACGAACATCGTCGTCACCCGCAACCGCCGCTGGCGGGCCGAGGGCGCCGTCGCGGTGGCCGGTCTGGACGAGGCGCTGGCCGCGGCGGGCGAGGTGCCGCGCGCCTTCGTGATCGGCGGCAGCGAGCTCTACCGCAGCGCCCTGGCGCTGGCCGACGAGCTCTGCCTGACCGAGCTGGAGCTGGACGTGAGCGACGCCGACGCCTTTTTCCCGGACTGGCGCGCCGCCGGATTTGAAGAAGTCACACGCACACGGCATCATGCCGCCGCGCCGAACGCCTTCGACTTCGCGTTCGTCACCTACCAACGCCCCCGCTCTGCCCTCCCCCAAGGAAACTGACCATGTCCGGACACGGCTTTCACGTCCACGGCCCCCACGACCACGAACTCGAGCACGCCGCCCACCACGGCGAGAAGGACAGCTTCGCCGGCATGATCGCGGTGATGACCGCCATCCTGGCCACCATCGGCGCGCTGTTCTCCTACATGGGCGGCGCCACGCAGGCCAACGCCGGCCTGTTCAAGAACAACGCCGCGATCAAGAAGACCGAGGCCTCCAACCAGTGGAACTACTACCAGGCCAAGAGCGGCAAGCAGAACCTGGCCGAGCTGGCGCTGGTGCTGGTCACCGAGGACAAGAAGGAGCAGTACAAGTCCGAGATCGAGCGCTACAAGAAGGAAAAGGGCGAGATCAAGGCCGCGGCCGACAAGCTCGAGGCCGAGGCCAAGGACTGGGACGCCCAGTCCGACGCGCAGATGCACCTGCACCACCGCTGGGCTCAGGCCACCACGGCGCTGCAGATCTCGATCGCGCTGGCGGCCATCGCGCTGCTGACGCGCCGCAAGTGGCTCGAGTGGGGCATGTTCGGCGTCGCCGGCCTGGGCGTGGTGCTCGGCATTGCGGCGATGCTGCACCTCTGACGCCCGACGCCAGGCGCTGATCGGCAGCGACGCCGCCTCGCTCAGCCCAGGGGCGCCACGCCGATCAACCAGGCGTGCGCCCAGAAGGCGAACAGCACCCAGGCCAGCGACCCCACCAGCAGCGCCACCCCGTCGCGCCCCGGGTGCCCCTCGGGGTAGACCACTGCGGCCACCCGGTCGTGCTGGCGGTTGGCGCGGTAGTCCAGCACCGCCCAGACCAGGAAGCTGCCGAACAGCAGCAGGTCGGCCCAGCGCGCATTGGCCAGCAGGTGCGCCAGCGCCCAGACCTTGACGCCCAGCAGCATCGGGTGGCGCACCCGCGCCTTGATGCAGGTGCCCGGTACATAGGCCGCCGCCAGCAGCACAAAGGCCGGCCACACCAACAGCCCCGCCAGATGCCGCGTCCACAGCGGCACCAGCCACAGGTCCGCCGGCGCGGCCATGCGCGCCTGGCCGTAGCCCCAGACGATCAGCCCCAGCCCGACCGCGCTGACCAGCGAGATCAGCCCCTTCCAGCGCTGCTCGCCACGGCGCGCCCGCTGCGCCTCACGCCAGCGCGGCGCGACGATGCGCAGCGCGTGCACGCCCAGGAACAGCAGCAGGCCCAGAACCAGCGTCGCCATCGTCCAACTCCTCGTGACGAACCGCCACGGGCACCGAGTATCGGCGATGGCGGCACGGGGGCCGTCACACAGGGTTCGTCGGGCGAACGCTCAGTCATCCCGCTCGTGTGAGCGCCGCCCCTGCGCGCCATGCCCCTCGGCCGACACGGGAGACGCTGCGCTGGACACCCCGGGCAGCAGCCCCTGCGGCGCCTGCTGCCACTGCCAGGCGCCGAAGCCCAGCACCGCCAGCAGCAGCACGATGGCCAGCCCCGTGTGGTTGCGGCGGGCCAGGTCGGGGCCGCTGCCCTCGGTGCGGCCGGTGAGCATCGGCAGCGCCAGGTTGCGGCGGCGCAGCCCGCTCAGGATGGCGAGCAGAGCCAGATGGCCCAGCACCAGCAGCAGGAAGAACTGGCCGATGGCCTCGTGCACGTCTTCCAGCCAGTCACCGCCCCATTCGTCGTAGGTGGCCCAGCCGCTGAGCACCAGCGGCAGCACCGCCAGCAGCAGCGCGGCGATGAAGACGCCCATCAACAGGTTCTGGCCCTGGCGCCAATGCGCGACCGTGGGCGCGCTGCCCTGCAGCGTCGCACGCAGCCAGCCGGGCACCCCGGTGAGCCTGCGCCACAGCGCGCTCAGGCGTGCCTGGCGCGGCCCGACCAGGCCGTAGACGACGCGAAAGCCCAGCAGACCGGCCATCGTCCAGCCCAGCGTGACGTGCAGGGCGCGCCAGTGCTCGGACTCGCCGGTCAGATAGGCGCCGACGAAGCTCAGTGCGAACAGCCAATGGACCATGCGCGTGGGCGCGTCGATCACCCGGCGGGTGCGGGCGGGGGGACAGGCCGAGCCGGCCGCGTCGGCCGTCGTGCCCAGGGAAGGTGAGTGGCTCATGGGGTGTTCTCCAGGAAGCGGGGAAATCGGCGCCTCAGTCGCGCCTTAGCAGCGTCTCAGTCGCGCCACATCCAGCGCTGGCGCAGGCTCAGGCCGGCCGGGTAGCGCAGGTCGTCGTCGCCGTAGCGGCCCTGGTCGGCGCCGCTGTGGCAGGCGGCGCAGTTGGCGGCGCTCTTGACGCTGGGCAGCGCCCAGACCGTGGCGTCGATGCGGCGGTGCTTGCGCTCGAACCAGGCCGAGCGGGTGATGCGGTCCTGCGGCGGCGCCTCGCTGACCCGTTTGTACGTCCCGGCGTTGGCTTGCAGCCACTGGCTGAGTTGCGCCAGCGTGGCCGGATCGAGCGAGGCGTCGGAGCCGTAGTGCTGCTTGAGCCCGCCCATCAGGCGCTGCCAGGAGGCCGCCGGCAGCAGCGCCGGCGGGTAGGCGCTGTGGCAGGAGGCGCACTCCTGCTGGTAAGCCTGCGGCGTGTTGCGCGGCAGCAGCGGGCCGTGGTCGGCCCGGGCCAGCGGCGCGGCGACCAGCACAGCCAGGGCAGCGGCCAGCAGCAGGGCGGCGTGCGGGGCCGGGCGAGGAAGCGAGGCCAGCGGGGAGTTCATCGCGGTGTCCTTTCGGAGTGAGATCGGGTGATCGGGCCGTCAAGCCGTCAGGCCTTCAGTCCGCTGAGCCAGGCCAGCACGTCGGCCTTCTCGCCGGGGCTGCACTCGCGCTTGAGCACGTCGTTGCAGTTGCGGCGGAACCACTTGTCGACGCGGGCGCTGTCGGTGAAGGCCTGCGGGTTGGCCGCCGGCGCCAGCGGCTTGATGAGCTTGCCGGTGTTGGCGTGCTTGCCCTGCGCGGTCGGCGGGTTGCCGTGGCAGGAGGCGCAGGACCACTCGCCGCCCTGGCGGCTG
>DAOLLE010000308.1:0-4620 GCA_035331205.1 Burkholderiaceae bacterium | reverse complement strand
CGTGGCTGGCGTGGGCGTGGGCGTGCGCACGCCCAACGTCAGCGAGCAGGAGCTCGACCAGACCATCCTCAACGCCGCCATCACCAACGGCGCGCTGGAACTGCTGCCGGAGACGCTGTCGACCATGGCGATCATCCCGCTGCAGATGCGGCTGGTCTACCGCATCGGCCAGGCCTACGGCTACGAACTCGACTCCGGGCACGTCAAGGATTTCCTCGCCACCGTGGGCGTGGGGTTGACCTCGCAGTACCTCGAACAGGCGGGCCGCAAGCTGCTGGGCGGGCTGCTCGGTCGCGTGGCTGGCGGGCTGGGGCGCGGTATCGTCCAGCGCGGCCTGCAGCTTCTTCAGCGATGCGTACAGCGCGGCGCGCTCCTGCGGATCCAGCACCTGCAGCAACTGCTCCTGGCTTGCGCGCGCCTGCGGCAGGATGCGGCGCGCCAGCGCGCGGCCGGCGGGGGTGATCGCCACGATCAGCCGGCGGCCGTGGGCCGGATCGGCTTCGACCGTGACCAGCGACTGTGCGCCGAGGGAGCGCAGCAGCCGCCCCGCGTACGCCTTGTCCATCGCCAGCGCGCGGCACAGCGTGGCCAGTTGCACGGAGCCTTCCGAATTCAGCCGTGCCAGCATGCGCCACTCGGCCACCGACAGGCCGTGCGCACGTGCGTAGGTGGCGCTGACCTGCTGCTGGATCGCCTGGGCGAGCCGCAGCAGCATGGTGCTGGGATAGTCCTCCAGCGGCAGGTCGGCAGCGAAGCGACCGTCGGCCTGCCAGGGGCAGGACTCGGCGGAGCGGGGCCGGCGGGACGGTGTGGACACGTCCACACTGTGATCCGGGCCGGGCGGCGACCGGAGAGAGTTTTCCCTGCGGTCCTAGGTATGCGTGGTGAGGTGGCGCCGATCAGCCCGGAGGCGAAGACCGGCGAGTGAGCACCACCGGCGCCCCACCCAGGCGACTGCGGGTGCGGGTATGCGCGACGCCTGCATCCATGGCCGTCACGTGCTCGGGCAGCCAGCGGCGCAGCTCGGCCGTCAGCCGCGCCACCAGATGGGCGGACTCGGTCGAGTCCGGACCGGCCGCGACGATGCCGCGCACCTCGTCCATCGACTTGAGCACGGCCGCGTGCTCGTCCAGGTGGCAGCTGGCGTTGCCGTCACGCATCTGCCGCAATTCCTGGTCCTCCAGCGCGAAGTGTTCGCTGGCGTGCGCCTGAAGCGCGTCGAGGCTGGCGAGCACGTCTGCGCCTTTGGCAGCGGCGAGGCGGTCGACGAGGTCGGCCAGCTTCGCGTGGTCAGCATCGAGTGTGGGATCTCCGAGAGCGGGTGCTTCTGTCATGGCTGGGCGGCGTCGAGCTGCAATTCAGGAATCGGGAGTAAGGCGGGAACGATAGCCGGCTTTTCTCAGCGCATGAAGAGCCCGCCGTTCATGTCCAGAGTCGCCCCGACGAAGAACCCGCCCTGGTCGGACGCCAGTAGCGCCACCGCGGCGGCGAACTCGGAGGCTTCTCCGAATCGGCCGATCGGCACCAGCTTCTCGATGCGCTCGATCTGTTCCTGCGACAGCCGCCCCTTGGCCGTGGAGATCGGGCCCGGCGCGATGGCGTTGACGGTGACGCCGGTGCCCGCGAGCTGCTGTGCGAAGTACTTCGACAGCATGGTCGCCCCCGCCTTGGCTGCCGCGTAGTGCGCCGACGCGACCGTGCCGCCGTTCTGCCCGGCCAGCGAAGTGATGTTGACGATGCGGCCCCAGCCGTTGGAGCGCATGTGATCGGCAAAGACCTGGCAGCTGAGGAAGACGCTGCGCATGTTGATTGCCACGATGTCGTCGAACTCCTCGGTCGTGATGTCCTGCACCGGCGTGCGCTTGGCGTAACCGGCATTGTTGACCACGATGTCGGTACGGCCCCAGGCGCTGGCGATGCGGTCCCGCGCATCCTCGAACGCCCGTTTGCTGCGCACGTCGAGTGTCAGGGCCATCGCAGAGACGCCGGAATCGTCCAGGCGATCCGCCAGCTGCCGCGCGGCTTGCCCGTCGATGTCGCTCACCGCGACGCGCGCGCCGGAGGCGTGGAACAGGCGGGCGATCTCCTCGCCCACGCCGCGGCCGGCGCCGGTGACCAGTGCCGTGCGGCCGTGGAAGTCGAAATTCACGGTGCTCTTGTTGCCGGTCGGCATGTCCATCTAGAGGTCCAGGGTAAGGGACGGGGTGCGTGCCCCGGAACAGCACACCATCACGGCGTCGTTCGCATCGCGTTCGTCCTGGGTGAGGAAGACGTCGCGGTGGTCCGGCACGCCATGGAGCACAGGCACGCGGCAGCTGCCGCAGACGCCTTCGGTGCAGGCGAAGCCCACGTCGACACCGGCGTTGAGCAACGCGTCCAGCATGGTCTCGCCGGCCTTGACCTCGAGGGTCTTGCCGCTGCGCTGGAGTTCCAGCCGGTAGCCGCCCTGGCATGCAGGCTGCGTGTCCGCCGAGAAATACTCGAAGTGCAGGCGCTTGCCCAGGTGGGCGCCATGCTCGCGGTACGCGGCCAGCATGCCGGCGGGCCCGCAACAGTAGGCATGCGCCTGCGGCGCCAGCGAGCCGAGCAGGCGCTGCAGGTCGAGCCGCGGCGTGCTCGGCTCATCGTCGATGGTCACATGTACCTGCGCGAATGCCGCCAGCTGGTCGAGGAAAGCTGCACGGGCCCGCGTGCGCACGGCGTAATGCAGCTCCCAGGAAGATCCCAGGCGTTGCAGTCTCGCGATCATCGACAGCATGGGCGTGATGCCGATGCCGCCGGCGACCAGCACAGTGTGAGCTGAGTTCTCCTCCAGCGGAAAGTTGTTGCGCGGTTCCGAGACTTCCACCAGCTGCCCGGCACGCCATTCCTCGTGGAT
Organism: Burkholderiaceae bacterium; assembly: GCA_035331205.1. Taxonomy (GTDB): domain Bacteria; phylum Pseudomonadota; class Gammaproteobacteria; order Burkholderiales; family Burkholderiaceae_C; genus Sphaerotilus. The sequence goes on along the minus strand of DAOLLE010000308.1, from coordinate 1,742 downwards.
GTGGCGCGAGCCGCCGCGGGTGGCGGGGTCCAGTTGCACGGCGATCTCGTAGGCGCCGTGCTCCCTGGGGTCGTTCAGCAGGGAATAGCTGCGGGTGAGGCCAGGACGCAGCGCCACGTCGACGTGGGCACCGGCGGTGAAGGGTGCCAGGTGCGCCCCGGGCAGTGGCTCCAGCCGGAAGCCCAGGATGTCCTGTGCCTCCCAGCGGACCGATCGAACCCTCGCCTTCATGCCCGCTCCTCGGGCTGCGCCGTCCAGCGCACCGCCTTTTCCAGTTGCGCCTGGTAAGCCTGTTCCAGCGGCGCGTCGGGGGCGAACAGGAAGGAGCCGGCGCGTGCGCCCATGAAGGTGTCCGGGTCGCTGGCGCCCGGCGGCAGTTCGCCGCTGTCGCGATAAGCACGGGCCGCGAGCAGCAGGCGACGGCGGGTGCGGGCGATCATCTGGTCGGTCGGCGCGAGATGTTCCCAGTCATGGTCCGTGATGGGCCCCATGCTCTCGGTCACCGCCTGGTCCTGGATGGTGATGTTGCCGATGCCGGTGTATTGCGTCCCGTCGCGCTGCGACTGGCGATCCAGGCCCCAGTCGTTGTGCGCCCGGTCACGGCAGCGCCAGCGGCCATGCCAGTCGTTGGTGTTCGGCTCGTACTCGAACTTCTCGTACAGCGGCTGCCCGTTCCTGCGCTTGGACACGTAGGCAGGGTTACCTTCGTCGACCCCGCCCGAGATGTCGAACAGCATGCTGTGGTGGTCGTCCATCGGCACCCAGGCGCGCGCGATGGCGCGGCTGGAGAAGCGTGCGTTGGGCGTCTGCGTCCAGAACGGGAACATGAAGTGGGCGACGCGCCAGGACATCTGGCCGTCGTCGTTCGTGCGGAATCCCCCGTACATCGTGCCCCAGTCGGTGTTGCGCACCTCATACTCGGGAGCGCGGTTGATGACGGTGGGGCGCATCGGATGGTCGTCGTCGAGGTCCTCGGGCTTGAGCATCCCCACGTGCAGGAAACCCACGTGAGAGGTGTCGATGTCGCCCTCCAGCGCCTGCAGCCAGTTGCACTCCCGCTGCAGGCACCAGATCTCGTTGCCGGGGATCAGGTTGGCCTCGATGTTGGGCAAGGGCGGGGGCGATTCCTGCTGCCGGCCCATGTACACCCACACCAGGCCGTTGCGTTCGGTCGTGCGATAGGCCTTGGCATGCACCTTGTCCTTGAATTCCTGGCGCGCCGGCACGTTGGGCATGTCCACGCAGTTCCCTCGCACGTCGAACTTCCAGCCGTGGTAGACGCAGCGGATGCCGCTTTCCTCGTTGCGGCCCAGGTAGAGCGAGGCGCAGCGATGCGGGCAGCGGTGGTCGAAGATGCCGACGCATCCCTGCGAGTCGCGAAAGGCGACGAGCTTCTCGCCCAGCAGCATCAGCCGCATGGGATCGCCGTCCGCCTGCAACTCGGAGGAGAGCGCCGCGGGTATCCAGTACTGCCGCATGAACTCTCCCATGACGGTTCCGGGACCCACCCGCGTCAGGTCGGTGCTGTCTTGCGCTTTCATGAATGCCCTTGCCGCGGTGCATGCCGCGATGGATGGTGAGGGGCCCGGAGACTTCCGGGCCAGTGCACTGATCGTAGGAGCAGACGCGGCGCCGCGTGATTCGAAGCGCGCCGGCGACATTCAATAACCGGAAGGATCGGCATACCGGCTTACTTTCCGCAGGTCGCCAGACGCATTTGCGCGTAATTTCCCGGTCGCGGG
>DAOLLE010000307.1:0-4639 GCA_035331205.1 Burkholderiaceae bacterium | reverse complement strand
TACCACCCGCAGGTCATCCTGGCCGGCCGGCGCATCAACGACGGCATGGGCGCCTACATCGCCCAGCAGACCGTCAAGGAGCTGATCAAGGCGGGTTCGCCGGTCAAGGGTGCGCACGTCATCGTGCTGGGCCTGACCTTCAAGGAAAACTGCCCCGACCTGCGCAACTCGAAGGTGATCGACGTGATCCGCGAGCTGGAGTCCTTCGGCGTCACGGTGCACGTGCACGACCCGGTGGCCGAGCCCGCCGAGGCCCGCCATGAGTACGGCGTGGACCTGGTGAGCTGGGAACACCTGCCGAAGGCCAACGCCATCGTGGCCGCGGTGGCCCACCAGGCGCTGGCGGAGAAGTCGCTGGATGTGATGCTCTCCAAGCTGGCTCCGGGCGGCGTCTACGTCGACGTCAAGAGCCAGGCCGACCGTGCGGCGCTGGAAGCCCGCGGCGTGCACGTCTGGCGTCTGTGATCCGGTGACGAGCATGGTCTACACGCTCCCCGCCGATCTCGTCGCGGCCGTCCAGGCCGAGCAGCGCCACTGGCTGGTGACTGGCAGCGCCGGCTTCATCGGCTCGCACCTGATCGAGCACCTGCTGCGCCTGGGCCAGCGGGTCACCAGCCTGGACAACTTCGCCACCGGCCACCGCCACAACCTCGAGCGCGTGCACGCCGCGGTGGGTGACGAGGCCTGGGCGCGCCACAGCTTCATCGAAGGCGACATCGCCGACCCCGAGACCTGTGCGCGCGCCTGCGAGGGCGTGCAGATCGTGCTGCACCAGGCCGCCCTGGGCTCGGTGCCGCGTTCGATCGCCGATCCGCAGACCACCCACCGCGCCAACGCCACCGGCTTCCTGAACATGCTGGTGGCCGCGCGCGACGCGGGCGCCGGTCGCTTCGTCTACGCCGCGTCGAGCTCCACCTACGGGGACTCGCCGACGCTGCCGAAGGTCGAGGACGTGATCGGCAAGCCGCTGTCGCCCTATGCGGTGACGAAGTACCTGAACGAGCTCTACGCGGATGTCTTTGGCCGCTGCTACGGCCTGCAGACCGTCGGCCTGCGCTACTTCAACGTCTTCGGCCCGCGCCAGGATCCGAATGGTGCCTACGCCGCGGTGATCCCGAAGTGGGTGGCGGCGATGCTGCGCGGCGAGCGCTGCCGCATCAACGGCGACGGCGAGACCTCGCGCGACTTCTGCTACATCGCCAACGTGGTGCAGGCCAACCTGCGCTCGGGCCTGGCGGCGTCCACCGATGCGGTGAATCAGGTCTACAACGTGGCGGTGGGCGACCGCACCACGCTGAACCAGCTGCACGCGGCGATCGTCGAGAACCTGCAGCGCGAGCGCCCCGAACTGGCCATCGAGCCGCCCGAGTACGCGGACTTCCGCGCCGGCGATGTGCGCCACTCGCTGGCCGACGTCAGCAAGGCCAATCGCCTGCTGGGCTACGCGCCGACTTACCGCGTGCACGAAGGCCTGGCCGAGGCGATCGGCTGGTACGTCGCCAACGCCGCCTGACAAAGGCGCGTTCTTCGTGCGGAAAGTGCATGATCGGGAGGGTGCGGTGAAGTTCCTCAACGCATTCCCTAGTGCAACGGCGCGACGAAGCGACTAGCCTAGGGGTGTCGATTCAGGGGCAGCGGCCTCTTCGGCGCATCAGAGCATTCGCCCCCCGGCCCCGGTCGGGGGGCGTTCTTTTTTCTCGGATGCGTTCGAGTTGACGCACGACAAAAGCTCCCGGGGCGTTCCGCGGTCTGATACGCGGGTCTGCAACGAGGAGCAGGTCATGCACGCACTGACTGATTTCTTTTCCACCGACTACGGCCTGTTGAGTGCCGCGGTCATCGCCTTCACGATCGGCATGGGTGTGTTCTACGCCCGCTACATCACCAAGCACATGCGCGAGGACGCGGAAGCGGCCGCACGCGCAGGCAAGACCTGATCCCGGATCGACGCCTTTCGCTCTCCAGAAGCCCGGCCTGTGCCGGGCTTTTGACTTTCCGGGCCTCCAGGTCCCCGCTGCGGGCCTGCCGTCAGAACGGCGTGGCGTCCTCGAAGCTCAGCCATTCGCCCGTGACCGGGTGCGGCAGCGCCAGGCCGCAGGCGTGCAGCAGCAGGCGTGGGGCGGCCGCGCGCGAGGCGGCGTCGCCATAGAGCTCGTCGCCGAGGATCGGGTGGCCGAGTGACCAGAGGTGCACGCGCAGCTGGTGGGAGCGCCCCGTGATCGGGAGCAGCGCCACGCGGGTGTGGGTGCCGGTCGGCTCGTGGCTGAGCACCCGCCAGTGCGTCGAGGCCGGCTTGCCGCGTTCGTGGTCCACCATCTGACGGGGTCGGTTGGGCCAGTCGCAGATCAGTGGCAGGTCCACTTGGCCCTGCTCGGGCAGCAGGCGGCCGGCGACCACCGCCTCGTAGCGCTTGTCGACCCGGCGCGTCTCGAAGGCGCGGCCCAGCGCGCGCTGGGCCTCCAGCCCGAGTGCGAAGACCATCAGCCCCGAGGTGGCCATGTCCAGCCGGTGCACCACGCGGGCCTCGGGGTGGCGCGCCTGAATGCGGGCGGCAACGCAATCCGCGCGCTCCGCGCCGCGGCCGGGCACCGACAGCAGCCCGGCGGGTTTGCGCAGCACGAGCAGGGCGGGGTCCTCGTAGAGAACGGTCAGCCCGTCGTCGGGCGCACCATCGGGGAGCGGCCCGGGGTGGGCCGGCGCAGGGAGGGAATCAGGCACGAGCAGGACGGGGAAGCTGGGTCGGGGGGATCGGAATCGATCCGTGAAGCCGGGGCGACAGACGCAAGCGATTGTCGCCGGCAACCCGGCGCACGCGTCGGCGAGGACCCGGCCGGCGACAATCCGGTACCGTTGTCATTCCACCGTATGCCCTCGATGCCGGTTTTTGTCTCTCCCGCCCAGGTGCTCGACGCCTTCCTGCGCCCCAGCGTGCTGCTGGAATTCGCCCTGCTTGCGGCCGTACTCGGTCTGGCCGCGCTGGTGGTGCGGCTGCTCAGCGGCCGTCGCGGCGATGCGGCGGCGGTCGAGGGCTCGATCTGGTTCGGCGAGCACCTGGTCGACGGCGTGCTCTTCCCGCTGCTCGCGTTGGCGCTGGCCTACCTGTGCAAGCGGGTGCTGGTGGCCTCGGGCTCGCCGGTCGCGGTGTTTGCGGTTGCCGTGCCGGTGTTGATCTCGCTGGCGCTGATCCGCCTGAGCGTGCGCGTGCTCTCGGCAGCCTTCCCCTCATCGTCGGTGATGCGCCTGGTCGAGCGCAGCATCTCCTGGCTGGCCTGGGGGGCGGTGGTGTTGTGGCTGAGCGGGGTGCTGCCGGTGCTGCTCGACGGGCTCGACGACATCCGCTGGAAGATCGGCGCGCACCCGATCAGCCTGCGCACGCTGCTGGAGGGCACGCTGTCGGCGGGCTTCCTGCTGATGTTGGCGCTGTGGGTGTCGGCCGCGCTGGAGGCGCGCCTGCTGCGCGGCGCCACCGGCGAGCAACTGTCGCTGCGCAAGGCGGCGGCCAACGTGCTGCGCGCTGGCCTGCTGTTCATCGGCCTGCTGGTGTCGCTGTCGGCCGTGGGCATCGACCTCACCGCGCTGTCGGTCCTGGGCGGCGCACTGGGCGTGGGCATCGGTTTCGGTCTGCAGAAGCTGGCGGCGAACTACGTCAGCGGCTTCGTGATTCTGGCCGAGCGCTCGGTGCGCATCGGCGACATCGTGCGCGTGGCCGAGCATGAGGGGCGCATCACCGACATCACGACGCGCTACACCGTGATCCGCGCCCAGACGGGCCGCGAGGCCATCGTGCCCAACGAGATGCTGATCACCGGCATCGTCGAGAACCTGACCCTGGCCGACCCGAAGCTGCTGCTGACCACGCAGGTCGGCGTGGGCTACGACACCGACGTCGAGGCGCTGCGCCCGAAGATCGACGCCGTGCTGCGAGCGGTCGACCGGGTGCTGCCCGACCCGGCGCCGAACACGCTGCTGTCCGGCTTCGGGGCCAGCGGCCTGGATCTCACCGTCTGCTTCTGGATCGGCGATCCGGCCAACGGCCAGGGCAACGTGCGCTCGGCCGTGAACCTGGCGCTGCTGGACCTGCTGCGCCGCGAGGGCGTGGACATTCCCTATCCGCAGCAGGTGGTGCACCAGGCACCGGAGCCTGCCGCCTCGCCCCGGAGCTAGTCCGCTCGGACGGAGGAGGCCTTTTCAGCCTTTGGGCCGGGCGCCCGCCGCCAGCGCGCAGGCGCGGCAGATGCAGGCCTTGCCGCGCAAGTCGGGCGGGATGTCTTCCAGCGCCGAGGGCGGCAGGATCAGCTCGCCGCACCAGCAGCTGACCTTCAGGCTGCCGCTGGCCGCGGCGGCGCAGCCGTTGGGCCCGCCGCAGAGCGGGCACACCGGTTCGTCCAGCGCGACGGGTTCGCTGCTCACGCCACGGCGACCGGGATCTTGCCGATCTTGGCCTGCCAGGTCTTCGGCCCTTCGATGTGGGCGCTGGTGCCGCCGGAGTCCACCGCCACCGTCACCGGCATGTCGACCACGTCGAACTCGTAGATCGCTTCCATGCCCAGGTCGGCGAAGCCCACCACCTTGGCGGCCTTGATGGCCTTGGAGACCAGGTAGGCGGCGCCGCCCACGGCCATCAGGTAGGCGCTCTTGT
>DAOLLE010000306.1:0-4648 GCA_035331205.1 Burkholderiaceae bacterium | reverse complement strand
CCGGACTTCCCGCAGCGCCCGGCCACGCTGGCGGCGGCGCAGGCGCGGGTGCGCGCCTGGCTGGATGGGCACGGCCTGGACGCACAGGGCCTGGCGCTGGACAGCGGCAGCGGCCTGTCGCGTGCCGACCGGGGCAGCGCGCGGGCGTTGGTGGCACTGCTGCGCGGCGCCGCGCTGGGGCCGATGGCGCAGGAACTGTTCGCCAGCCTGCCGGTGGCCGGGGTGGACGGCACGCTCGAACACCGCCTGCGCGGCGGCGCGGCGCAGGGCCAGGCCTGGCTCAAGACCGGCACGCTGCTCGACGCCCGCTCGCTGGCCGGCTACGTGCGCAACCGCCGCGGCCAATTGATCGCCGTCGCGCTGATCTGCAACGACGCGCAGGCCGCCCAGGCCACCCCGGCGCTGGACGCCTGCATCGAATGGCTGGCGCGGCGGGCCTGACCCCTTGAAGCTTTGAAGCTTTGAACGGCCACTGCAGTGGCCCCCCCCCCTTGGCAAACCCCCTCGGCCGGTGCAATACTGTATATCCATACAGCACGAGAACAGCCATGTCTGCCGTCCTGCGATGGGCCGGTGACGATGAGACGCTGCCGGTCCAGGGGGTTGTCCCTCATTCCCGTTCCGCCCGTTCCGCCCGATCTCGGGCCCGACGCTCCCTGCCATCTCCGGGGCAGGCCTCAGAGCCCGTCGCGCTGCCTCCCGAGGTCGAGCAGGCCGTCTGGCGCGGCTGCGACCTCGGCCGGCAGGCCGGCCGCGTGCTGCCCAGCGGCTTTGCCGCGCTGGATGCCGAGCTGCCCGGCGGTGGCTGGCCCTGTGGCGCGCTGACCGAGGTCCTCAGCGCCCAGCCGGCCGTGCTGGAGTGGCGCCTGATCGGCCCCTCGCTGGCCGCGGCGGTGGCCGCGGGCCGCCCGGTCGTGGTCATCGGCCCGCCGCGCACGCCCCACCTGCCCGGCCTGCGGCATCTGGGCCTGGATGCCGCCCAGCTGGTCTGGATCCAGGCCGAAGCCCCGTCCCAGCGGCTGTGGTGCGCCGAGCAGCTGATCCAGTCCGGCGCCTGCGGGGCCCTGCTGGCCTGGCTGCCGCAGGCGCGGCCGGAGCAGATCCGCCGGCTGCAGGTGGCGGCCCTGGGGCTGGAAGCGCCGGTGTTTCTCTTCCGCCCTGCGGCGGCCCAGCACGAATCGTCGGCCGCGCCGCTGCGGCTGCTCTGCGGCTTCGGGCTGGACTGGACCCTGCAGGTGCGGCTGCTCAAGCGCCGCGGGCCGGTGCACGACGGCATCCTCGCCCTGGCGTCCATCCCCGGCGGGCTGGCCTCGGTGCTCACGCCCCGCACCCGTCAGCCGGGCCGCTGGGCGCCGACCCGCGATCCTGTCCCGACCCCTGCTCCCGTTCCCACCCTCGTTCCCTCCCTCCTGGGAGCTGCCGTCCATGTTCTGGGCCGCCCTGCGCCTGCCGCCCGCCCCCGAAGCGCCGCTGCCCAGCGCTGAGGCGCTGGGCGCTGTGGCCACCTGGGCGCTGCAGTTCACGCCCCGGGTGGCCCTGTGCGAGGAGGCGGTACTGCTCGAAGCCCAGGCCAGCCTGCGCCTGTTCGGCGGCCGGCGGGCGCTGCGCGATCGCCTCCTGGCGGAAGGCCGCGACCTCGGCATGATCAGCCTGGCCTGGTCGCGCACCGGCCTGGCCGCGCTGGCGCTGGCCCGGGCCGGCATCGAGAACGGCCTGCGGGGGCCCCTGGAGGAACTGCTCGATGGCCTGCCGATGGGCGTGCTCAGCGCCGTGCTGCCCCACGAAGGCACGCTGGCGCGGCTGGGTTGCCGGCGCCTGGGCGACGTGCGCCGCCTGCCCCGCGGTGGCATCAGCCGGCGCTTCGGCAAGGCGCTGCTCGACGCGCTGGACTGCGCCTACGGCCTGCTGCCCGAGGCCTACGCCTGGGTCGAGCTGCCCGAGACCTTCTCGGCCCGACTGGAGTTGCCCTCGCGCGTCGAGCTGGCCCCGGCGCTGCTGTTCGGGGCCCGGCGACTGCTGCTGTCGCTGTGCGGCTGGCTGGCGGCGCGCCACAGCGGAGTACTGGCTTTCAGCCTGCGCTGGGCCCATGACGCGATGCGCGCCCGGGACGCCGGGGCCGGCGGCGAGCTCACCCTGCGCACCGCCGAGGCCACCCGCGATGTCGAGCACCTCTGTCGCCTGCTCGGCGAACACCTGGCGCAGGTCCGCCTGCTCGCCCCGGTCGGTGAACTGGCCCTGGTGGCGCTCGAGGTCCGCCCGCTCGACGAGCTCAGCGCCTCGCTGCTGCCCGACGAGGCGGCGCCGCGCGAGTCGATGCCGCAGGTGATCGAGCGCATCGCCGCGCGGCTGGGGCCTGAACGGGTGCTTCGCCCGAGCCCGGTCGACGACCACCGGCTGGAGTGGATGCAGATCTGGCAGCCACATTCCCCGGCGCAACGGCCGGCCTCGGTCAAGCGGGCGATCGAGGTGACCGAAGCAACCGACCTGCCGCAGCCGACCTGGCTGCTGCCCCAGCCGCTGAAGCTCGCCACCCAGGGCCCGCGCCCGATGTACCAGGGGGCCCTGCAACTGCTGACCGGCCCGCACCGCGTCGAGGGCGGCTGGTGGCACCGGCTGGGCGAAGGGGCCGATTCCCGGACCGGCCAGGTACAGCGCGACTACTGGGTGGCGCTGAGCGAGCACGCCGGGGTGCTGTGGATCTTCCAGGAACGCCTGGCCAACGACCAGACGGCCTGGTACCTGCATGGCGTCTTCGCCTGAGGGGGGCGGGGAGGGGAGCCATGGCCGAACCGGTCGAACCTGCTGCCGACGCCAACGCCGCCACCGTCGTCCCGGCCTATGCCGAGCTGCAGTGCGTCTCCAACTTCACCTTCCTGACCGGCGCCAGCCAGCCCGAGGAGCTGGTCGAGCGCGCCGCCCAGCTGGGCTATGCCGCGCTGGCGCTGACCGACGAGTGCTCGATGGCCGGCATCGTGCGCGCCCACGTGGCGGCCAAGAAGGTCGGCCTGCCCCTGCTGGTGGGCAGCCAGTTCGCGGTGCCGGGCGAGGGGGCGGATCAAGGCGCCTTCGATCTGGTCGTGCTGGCCTGCAACCTGAACGGCTACGGCAACCTCTGCGAGTTCATCACCCGCCTGCGCCGCCGCGCCGAAAAGGGCCGCTACCGGCTCGACCGGGCGGGGATCCACGCGCAGGCGCTGGAGGACTGCCTGGTGCTGGCCGCACCGCGGCGGGGCTCGTCACCGGCGCAGCTGCTCGACCTGGCGCGCTGGCTGCTGACGCATTTCACCGGGCGCTGCTGGCTGGGGGTGTCGCTGCTGCGCCGGCTCGACGACGAGGTCTGGCTGCACCGCCTGCGCGAGGCCAGCGAGCTGTCGGCGATTCCGCTGGTGGCGCTGGGGGACGTGCAGATGCATGTGCGCTCACGCAAGCCGCTGCACGACGTGATGACTGCCACCCGGGTGGGTCGGCCGCTGACCGAATGTGGCCTGGCGCTGCAGCTCAATGCCGAGCGGCACCTGCGCACCCGGCTGCGTCTGGCGCAGACCTACCCGGCCGACCTGCTGGCCCAGACGCTGCAGGTGGCGAGCCGCTGCGGCTTCTCGCTCGACGAGCTGCGCTACCAGTACCCCGACGAGGTGGTGCCCGCGGGCGAGACCCCGGCGTCCTACCTGCGCCGCCTGACCCATGAGGGCGCGGGGCGGCGCTGGCCCGACGGCATCCCGGCGGCGGTCGGGGCGCAGATCGAGCACGAGCTGGCGCTGATCACCGAGTTGCGCTATGAGCACTACTTCCTGACCGTCTACGACATCGTTGCCTTCGCGCGCTCGCGGCAAATCCTCTGCCAGGGCCGGGGCTCGGCGGCCAACTCGGTGGTTTGCTACTGCCTGGGCGTCACCGAGGTGGACCCGGCGCGCATGGCGGTGCTGTTCGAGCGCTTCATCTCCAAGGAGCGCAACGAGCCGCCCGACATCGACGTGGATTTCGAGCACGAGCGGCGCGAGGAGGTCATCCAGTACCTCTACGCCAAGTACGGCCGCAGCCGGGCGGCCCTGACCGCGGTGGCGATCAGCTACCGGCCCAAGTCCGCCATCCGCGACGTGGGCAAGGCGCTGGGGCTGGACGCCGAGATGGTCGATGCGCTGGCGAAGAACCACAGCTGGTGGGATGGCGGCGGGGTGCGGGCCGACCGGGTGCAGGAGCTGGGCCTGTCGCTGGACGACCTGGCCATCCGCCAGCTGATGGCGCTGACCCGGCAGCTGATCGGCTTCCCGCGCCACCTCTCCCAGCACCCGGGCGGCTTCGTGCTGACGCAGGGCCCGCTGTCCCGGCTGGTGCCGATCGAGAACGCCGCGATGCCCGAGCGCACCGTGATCCAGTGGGACAAGGACGACATCGACGCCCTCGGTCTGCTCAAGGTGGACGTGCTGGCGCTGGGCATGCTGACCGCGATCCGCAAGAGCCTGGATTTCGTCAGCCAGCGCCGGGGCTGCGCCTTCGGCCTGCAGGACATCCCGGCCGAGGACCGCGTCACCTACGACATGATCTGCAAAGCCGACACGGTGGGCGTGTTCCAGATCGAGAGCCGGGCGCAGATGAGCATGCTGCCGCGCCTGAAGCCGCGCTGCTTCTACGACCTGGTGATCGAGGT
>DAOLLE010000305.1:0-4656 GCA_035331205.1 Burkholderiaceae bacterium | reverse complement strand
CTTCAGCGGCTGCCCGATGGGCTCGCCCGTGCGCGCATCCCACAGCCTGAGTGTGTTGTCCCCACTGCCCGACACGATGCGCTGGCCGTCCGGGCTCCACGCCACGCTCGCGACCGAACTCCCATGTCCCTTGAGCGGCTGCCCGATGGGCTCGCCCGTGCGCGCCTCCCACAGCCTGAGTGTGTTGTCCCCACTGCCCGACACGATGCGCTGGCCGTCCGGGCTCCACGCCACGCTCGCGACCGAACTCCCATGTCCCTTGAGCGGCTGCCCGATGGGCTCGCCCGTGCGCGCATCCCACAGCCTGAGCGTGTTGTCCCAACTGCCCGACACGATGCGCTGGCCGTCCGGGCTCCACGCTACCGCGTTCACGTGGTCACGGGCCTCGAAAATACGGGACTCGCCATGTTCAGCCGCAGGAAGTTGCAACTCGCTGAAGGCCTCTGGCGTGGGTTTCAGGCGAAGAGCAGCCAAAGCCAAGCGCATGCCGTTGACATCTCCACCCACCTTTCGCCCACTGTAGATGGCGCCCGCATCGGATACCAAGCGGCGTTGGGTGGCGTCGAGCAGAGCGGCTTTGGCCAATTGCTCGGAGGTTTCAGCTTTCCGGCGAGCCATGTCGGCGGCCAGAGCCGCAGCCGTTTCGTTACGGGCTGATTCCTCTGCTTTGAGCCGCTGGGTTTCAGCCTCGCTGGCGCTGGCTTCGGCTTGAAGGGCCTTCTGTTTGGCTTCAGCCGTCGCGGAATCGGCCAAGACCGTTGCCCTTTCGGCCATTTCCTTCTGCCGGTTTGCCTCCGTCGCGGAATCTGTCGCACGCTGCCACGCCCAGCCGCTCAACAAGGCCAGCGCCAATGCAAGTATCCCGAAAACCGCAAAGATGATGGTCTGCCGCTTCGCGCGTTGCGCCTGGGTTTGCGCAGCTTCGGCCAATTGGCGCTGGTAGTCGCGTTCGCGCTCAATGCGTTCGGTTTCTGCGCGCTGAGCTTGCCCTGCCGCACGATGGCTTTCACTGACAAATCCTTCGGTAACAGACAGACGGGCGGATGCAATTACTCGGGGATCTGTCGTTTCCCAAATCTCTTCGAACAGATCCTTCTTTTCCTGCTCCGTGAATCGAGGCTGTCCAAGGTAACGCTGCCCCCAGGCAGGATGCGCCCATCGATCATCGACTTCTGCGACTTCATTGCCCTTTGGGAGCACTCCCCAGTAAACCCAATCCAGCGCGCGAGCCAAATCTGCACCGGTCAGCAAGGAGATCTGGCCCGCTCGATATTGAAGTGCGCGCCGATGCAGTTCGACAACAAACTGCCCTCGATCGGCTTCGTCGTCCACCCAACCCGCCAACTCAGCCCACTGCCGAATCACCGCCTCGTGGCTGATATCGATGACGCTCGCCCCATCCAGCGGCGGGCGGTATTGCAGGAAGCAGACGTCCGGCGCGGCATAACGCTGAATCAGCGGAACGAGTTTATTGGCCGGCCGGTCGAGCCAGTCGGCGATGCGTTCCAAGGTCTGCGGCCGACGCACCGCCTGGCCGCCGGATTCGGCGCCGCGGCGTTCGGTGATGGCGGTGAAGAGGCCGCGCACCAGGAAACGCTCCTCTTCGTTCAGCCCGGCCCAGATTTCCTGGGCGTGCACTTCGATCGCCCTCGCCGCACCGCCGACTGCATCGGCGACGGCCCAGTCGATCACCGGCGCATCCGGGTTGCGCCGCACCGCTTCGGCCCACATGCGTGCCAGCGCGTGCTGGACGAGAGGCAGCTGGTCGGCGCTCTGGCCGGTGGCGTTGATGAGTTCGGCGACCAGGCGGTCGTCGATGCGCCCGCCCCAGAGTTCGGCCGGGCCGCGGATGGCGCGTTCGATTTCGTCGCGCTTCAGGCGCGGTGTCAGGTACTGCGCCTGGTTGATCGTCTCCGGCAGGTCGGCAAAGCGCACGCAGTTGCCGAGGAAGTCGGTGCGCATCGTCAGCGCGACGTGAGTGCCCGGCTGGTCGCGGTGTTGGCGCGCGTCCTCGGCGGCGGCCAGCAGCAGGCTGACGAAGGCGTCGCTCTCGTCGGCAGCGGGGCGGCCACCAGCTTCGGCGTAGGTGAAGATCTCCTCGAACTGGTCCACCAGCACCAGCAGGTTGAAAGCGGGTGGCGCCGTGGGGGTACCCGCCGCCGAGTCGCCTGGCTCGGCGGACTCGCGGTGGCGGCGCTGCGCCTCGGCCACCAGGCGGCTCAGGCTGAGCGGGCCGCGGCGCAGTTCGGCCTCCAGCGCGGCGATGTCGGCCTCGCCGGCTTCGGCCTCGGGCGTGGCGAGCAGATGGCGGCCCAGCACGTCGGGCTGCAGCAGCGCGGCAGCCAGGCTGCGCATCGGCCGGTCGCCAGGGCGCAGGAGCGCGATGCGCCAGTCGCTGCCGGTGCCGAGGCTGCCCATCGCCAGCCCGGGCAGCAGGCCAGCGCGCACCAGGCTGGACTTGCCGGAGCCGGAGGGGCCGATCACCGCCAGGAAACGCTCGCGCTGCAGGATGGTCAGCAGCCGGTCGGTGTGGCGCTCGCGGCCGAAGAAGATCTCGGCCTCGTGGGCCTCGAAGGGGCGCAGGCCCGGGTAGGGGCGCTCGACGGGCTTGAACTCAAACACCGCCGGCTCCTGCGAAGGCGGGGCCGGCCGGGCCGCCAGCGCCGCGCAGCTGCTGCAAGAAGGCCTGCAGCGGCGCGGACGACAGGCCGGCGCGGCAGTCGAGCAGGCTCAGGTTCTTCAGCTGCAGGCCCAGCGCCGGCTTGCTCGGCGGCGGTGCGTCCAGCAGGCCGGGCAGCGTCGCGGCCCGGCGGTTGGCAATCATGCGCCGGCTGGCGGCCAGGCGACTCTGCACCCACAGCGGCTGGGCGCGGCCGTAGACGATCAGCAGGCCGTCGCTGTCGACCAGCGCGTTCTCGTAGTCGCCGCGCCACTGGTCCGCGGGCAGGCCGGGGCTGGGCTCGGGCGCCAGCATCGCTTCGGCGCCCAGGTCACCGAGCAGGCTCAGCACCTGCTGGCCGAGCGGCTGGTCCACCGCTTCGGCACTGACGCAGATCAGCGGAGCGGCCCGAGCCGGCACCGCGGGCTGCGGGCTCGACGCCGGGCGGGCGGCAGCGGGCTCGTCGCCCTTCAGCGCCGCGACGACCTGGCGCTTGAACTCCTCCAGGCCGCAGGCCATCGCGCCGGTGAGCAGGCCGCGGTAGGTGGCGTCATTGATGCCGTCCAGCGCCAGATCGGGCGAGCGCCAGGTCAACAGGGGCTTGCCGCGGGCCGACGCCACCTCGCGGGCGACCCGCAGCTGCAGGGCGGTGATGGATTCGTTGACGTCGCTGAACACCCGGCCGGGCAGCGGGCCGAAGCACTGCAGCAGCAGATCCGCATCGGTCAGCGCCAAGCGCAGCTCGGCCTCGGCATCTGCACCGCGGCGGGTGTAGGTGGCGTCCTCGGTGTCGATCACCTCGCAGCCGGCCTGGCGCAGGAAGCCGGCGAGGTCGAGCACCAAGCTGCGCAGGTCGTCGGTCGGCGTGGCGATCCAGACCTTGCGCTTAGGCGCTTCGCCAGCGTCGCCCGCGTCGCGCGCCAGCCGGCGGCCGATGGCATGGGCCAGCTCGCGCAGCAGGTTCCAGTAGAGGCGGTCGCCGTCGTCGGGCACCGGGAAGCCGAGCGTCATTGGCGCGGCGTTTTCGCGCGGCTGTTCCCAGAAAGCCACCGGCACCAGACCCTGCACCGCCAGCGGCAGCTGGTCGCGCGCAGCGGGCAGGAACTCGGAGAAGAAGACGCGCTCGTCGGTGCGGCCGCCGAAGCGGTTCAGGTAGTGGTCCAGCTCACCGCGGCACCAGTCGGAGTCCTGCCAGGTGGGTGAGAGCACGGTCATCAGCGCCGCGGCCTGGGTGAGCGCCTCGGACAGGCCGGGCTTCAGGCTCTTCTCGGGCTGCAGCTGGTGGTCCATCCAGACCTTGAAGGCCCGGCCGCCGGGCTGCTGGCGCAGCAGCTTTTCGAGGTTGTCGGCAAAGGTCGTCACCCAGCCGCGCGAGCCCTTGCCGAAGCAGGCGTCGTCGGGCCGGCTGTAGCTGATGAAGACCTGCTTCTGGCTTCCCTCGGGTGGGCTCATGGCGACCGCCTCGGGGGTCGTCGGTCGCCGCCTCTGGACCGGTCACGCCCCCGATTCGTGATGGACCACTATAAATTGAAACCGTCGCAGATTTCGCGGTTTGCGCGCTCTGGCCTTTCGGGCGGAAGCGCCGCGGGCCGAGTCTCCGCCCCTCACCCCGGCAGCCGCAGAATCCGTCGCGCGCCGTTGGCCACCAGCAGCGCAATCGCCAGGCCGATCAGCAGGTCGGGCAGCGGCGAGCCGGTCCAGGCGACCAGGGCGCCGGCCAGCATGACACCCAGGTTGGCCAGCGCGTCGTTGGTGGAGAAGATCCAGCTGGCTTTCATGTGCACGCCGCCCTCGCGGTGGCGGGCCAGCAGGGCCACGCAGGCGAGGTTGACGGCCAGGGCCAGCGTGGCGATGCCCACCATCGCCGGGGCCTCCGGCGCGCTGCCGGTGACGGCGCGGCGCAGCACCTCGATCAGGGCACCGGCGGCCAGCGCCAGCTGCAGCCAGCCGGAGAGCCGGGCCGCGCGCCGCTGCCGGCTCGCCGCCTGGCCGACGGC
>DAOLLE010000304.1:0-4658 GCA_035331205.1 Burkholderiaceae bacterium | reverse complement strand
GGCGCAGCGCGCCGCGCTGGCCCGGGTGGGCGCGATCGCCTGCGCGATGGCCGGCCTGCCGGCGCGCGGCGAGAAGGTGGAACGCCGGGCGCTGGTGGCGGCTCCGGCGTAGCCCGTGGCGAGTCCTGCGTTGCCGCAGGACTCAGGCACAGACCCTGGTCCGGTCCCTGCCCCTCACTGGCAGCTGAAGTTGGCGGCGTCCTCGATGCTGCCGCTGCCCTTGTACTTGGCCACCTGCGGGTAGGCGCACAGCGGGCGAGTGCGGGTGGCCGACCAGCTGCTCGGTAGCTCGGCATTCACGCCACCGGCATTGCCGGCGCCCCGGGCGCTGGCGACCACGGAGTCCGGCGCCTCGCCCTTTTCCACCCACTTCACCAGCGACGACAGCATGTCGAACTGGTCCGTGGCCAGGCCGCCGGAGCAGTGGTTCATGCCCGGCACGCCATACAGGCGGGCGAAGTTGCGGGCGTCACCGCCGTTGGCCGCCGCCAGGTTGCGGTACCAGGTCACCGAGTCGTCGAACGAGAACACCGGGTCCGACACGCCGTGGTAGACCATGACCTTGGCGCCGCGCTTCTTCAGCGTGGACAGCTCGGCCGGGTTGGGCGGGGTCATGAAGCTCAGGCCCGACTCGGTGTACGTCGCGTCCGTGGCGCTGATGCGGGCCACCTGGGCGTCGATGTCCGCCGTCAGCGGCGCGGCCATGTAGGCCGGCGGCGTGCCGAAGACGGTGCCCACGGCCAGCGGGTCCAGGGCCTGCGAGTTGACGAATTTCCAGGTCGCCCAGTTCGCGCCCGCGATGCCCGGGTCGTAGGGGAAGCTGTTGTAGATCGCCGCGCCGGACGTGGTCTTCGCGCCGGCGAACACGGCGGTCAGGATGTCCTTTTGCTGCGCGGTCAGGCAGCTGCCGTCGCGCGTGCCGCTGCAGGTGGGCACGTCGTCGGCCACCTTGAAGGCCTTCTGGCAGGCGGCGGTGTCGGAGACGATGCCGTCGGCCACGAGGTCCAGCCCGTCGCACTTGGCCAGGATGCGCCGGCCCACCAGGCTGCGCTCGGCCGCCGTGAAGGCGGTGGACAGGTCGGGCACCACCGCGCCGGTGGAGGCCGTCACCGTGCTGCCCGCGGTGTAGGCCTGGGCCCACTGCTGGGCGCCCCAGATCTGCGCAATGGCCGCCTTGGGCAGGTTGTAGCCCGGCGCACCGGCCAGGAAGCCGTCGTAGTCCTTGGCCAGCCGGGACGTGGCGACCAGCGTGTGGCGCCCGCCGTTGGAGCAGCCGCCGAAGTAGGAGCGGTCCGGCCCGCGACCATAGGCCGCCTTGATCAGCGACTTGGCCATCGGCGTCAGCTTCTGCGCGGCCTGGTAGCCGTAGTCCAGGCGGGCCTGTGGGTCGAAGCCGAAGAGTGCCGTCTGTGCGCCGGTGTGGCCGGCATCCGAGCTGATCACGGCGAAGCCCTGCAGCAGCGCGTGGGTGAGCGGTCCACCGCCGGTGGCGCCCACGGCGGTGGCGACCGAGCCGTCCAGCCCGCCGTTGCCCTGGTAGAAGAAGCGCCCGTTCCAGGCCTGCGGCAGGCGCATCTCGAAGCCGATGGCGTAGTTGCCGTTCGTGCCGGTGCGGCTGTACATGGCGCCGGTGACCTGGCAGTGCGCCGGCACGGCGACGCCGCCGAGCGTCAGCGTGCCGGCGGCCACGTCGGTGGCCGCGGTCAGCGTGGTGTTGGCGTCGCTGAAGCGCGTCATCAGGTCGGCGCAGCTGCTCAGGCTGCCCGACGTGGCGGCGGCCAGCTGGGGCAGCGCCTCGGTGTCGGTCTCATCGCTGCCGCCGCCGCAGGCGGCCAGGCCGGCCAGGGCGAGCAGCCCGAGCCCAGTGGCGGATTTCAGGGGGTGCATGGGGGTCTCCTCGAAGTGGGTCCGTCGGAATTAACCGGTTGGACCATTTCATTTGACTCCAGTGTGGAATCAAATGACTTCTAGTTAACCCTGTGATGACTTATTTTTGTTCCGTTGTGGAATCAAATGACTGTGGTTGGCGCGTCATTTGGATCGGATTGTTGGACCGAAATTCGGGCCCCGCAGCGGCGACAATCCCCCCATGGCCACCCGAAAGCGCAAGACCGAACCGGCATCCGCCCCCTTGGGCGACAGCCAGTTGCGGGCCGTCATCGGCTACCAGATCGCCCAGGCGTCGGTGGTTGCCAACCGCCTCTACGAATCGGCGGTGGGCCAGCCCAGAGGGCTGCACCGGCTGGAGTTCAGCCTGCTGATGCTGGTGCGGGAGAACCCCGGCTGTACGGCGTCCAGCCTGGCCAAGGCGCTGGGCATTTCGATGCCCAACATGGTGCTGTGGCTGGACCGGGTGGGCGCCAAGGGTTGGGTCGAGCGCGAGCCGAGCCTGTCGGATCGGCGCTCCAACCACCTGCGCCTCACGGCGCGGGGGGCGGAAGAGGCCAGTGCGGCTCTGGCGGACTTGACCGCTGCAGAGGCTGCGGGCCTGGACCCGCTCAGCTTTGCCGAGCGCGCCATCCTGGCGGAGTTGCTCCACCGGATGGCGGGGATTGGCCGCGGCGGCTGATGCGCCTCGGCCGCCCCATCGGCCTCAGAAGCGGTAACCCACCCCCAAGCCCAGGCTCAGCGGGTCGAGCTTCAGGTCGATCGTCTGGCCGGTGGACAGCGTGGTGGTGGTCTTCAGCAGTGTCTTGACGATGTGCGCATCGAGTGACCAGCGGCGGTCGAAGGCGTAGCCGGCACCGAGCTGGAAGCTGGCGCCGAAGCCCGAGTCCACCTTCAGCGTCGTCGGATTCGACGGGGAGCCGCCGGTCAGCGCCGTCAGTGTCGCGGTGCTGCGTTCCTTGAAGAACTTCGCGTAGGTCAGACCCGCGCCCACGTAGGGGCGCAGGGTCGACTGGGGCTCCAGGAAGCGCCACTGGGCGAGCAGCGTGATCGGCAGCACCTTGACCTCGCCGATCTTGCCGACGCCGGCGATGGCGCCGTCGCCCACGATGTCGTGCTTGAAGGGCAGGGCCAGCGGCAGGTCGAGCGTGAGGCGGTCGCTCAGCGCGTAGGTGATGCCGCCGCTCAGCGAGGTGGCCGAGCGCACATCCACCTGGGTACCAGTTTCGCTGGGCGCCGAAAGGTTGCCGCTGTCCACCTGCGGGCGGATCTGCGTGGCGCCGCCGCGAAGCGTCCAGCTGCCGGCGGTCTGAGCGTGGGAGGTGCCGCACAGCGCCGCGCCGGTGACCAGCGCAAACAGGGAGATCGACCATTGAGTCGAGTTCATGTCGGGGCTCCGGTTCGGTGGGTCACAGGCGGCCGCTCTTGGCCAGATCGAGGGCGATCTGCTGGAAGGTGAGCTGGTGGCCGTAGGGGGTGGGGTGGAAACCGTCGGAGAAGAGGTAGGTCTTCCACCAGCTGCTCCCACCGGTCGCGCCGCTGGGTGGGGTGATGGCCGACAACGCCGTGTCGGTGCAGGTGGGGAAGTCGTAGGTCGGTAGCTTGTCGCTGCCGACGCCCGTCACCGGGCAGACGGCATCCTTGGCGTTCTGAAGGCCATATTGCTTCGGGTTGGCCACTTCACGGTTCAGGGCCGCATAGACGTCGACCAGCACGACGCGCCCGTCACTGCCGATCTTGGCGGCCAGGGCGGTGTTGAAGGTCTCGATCCAGGACTTGAACAGCGTCTCGGACTGGGCCCGGGCGGCCGCGCCGGTGCTGCCACCGCCGTACGAGACGGCGATGCCGTCGAGCACCATCTGGAAGCGCGGCGTGTTGGTGATGCCCGGGATGTTGAGCACGACCACGTGCTGCGCACCCTTGTCCAGCACGTGGGTCTTGATCGAGCTGTAGAAGGTGTTGGCCAGTGCCGCCATGTATTGGCCGCCCAGCAGCGCGGCGCCATTGGTCTGGGCCAGCGTGGTGGCGGCCGAGGCGCCCAGCAGGCTGCTTCCCAACGCCAGCAGCGAGGAGGCGTCTCCTCCCGCCGCCGCGAGGTAGGCCCCCACGAGGTCGGCCGCGTCGTTGCCGCCGCCGTCGATGACCACCATGTCGGTGGACTTGTAGCTGCCGGCCGCCGCTGCCAGGCTCAGCTGGGTCGTGATCGACAGCGGCGTGGTCGGGGCCGTGGTGTGGTTGATGCGCCCGCCCCCGATCGCGTAGTTGCTACAGCCGGCCGCCGGGTTCTGGATGAAGGTGCTGCCGTTGGAGAGGAAGTAGGGGCACAGCGCCGGCGCGCCGTAGGTCGAGGCGATGTGGTCGGGATAGATCGCATAGGACTTTCCGCCGTTGCCCTGCACCGTGAACTTCGTCCCGAAGGTGCCGCTGTCGGCCAGGCTGTCGCCGAAGACCTTCACCGACGTGATCTGGGTGCTCGTGCCGGTGTCGCTGCCGCCACCGCCGCAGGCCGCCACCAGCGCGGCAACGGCCGCCGCCACGACGCTGGCCAGGCTGATCCTGAAGTGCTTCATCCGCTGTCTCCTCGACGCTGAAAAACGAACGATCGTTCGACTCTGGTGCGGGCGAGTATGACAGCCGCGGGTGCGGCTGCGCAGCAGGCAAACCCTAGGGCCTCGGCGCTGGCGCCACGGTCGGCCGGTCCGCTAGGTGGGGCTCCCTACCTAACGCCATCGGGTTCGGTGGGCCGCCGGGCGGGACGCTTCAGCTCGAGG
>DAOLLE010000303.1:1940-4663 GCA_035331205.1 Burkholderiaceae bacterium | reverse complement strand
CCCTCCTCGCCCCGGCGGCCGCGGCGGCGGCCCCGCTCGCGGCGGCGCTCGCCTTCGGGCACAGCGGCTTCGGGCTCAGCCGGCGCAGGGGCCGCCTCTGCAGCGGGTGCGGCTTCGGCGGCAACGGGTTCGACCGACGCCGCAGCGATGGGCACGGCCACCGGCTCGACCGCCGCCGCTGCGGCTTCGTCCTGCACCGCCGTGGCCAGCGCGCCCAGCACCTGCTCGGGCAGCACGACCTTCTTGCGGCTGCGCGGAGCCTTCTTGGCCGGCGCGGCGGCGTCGACCTCTGCGGCAGCCGCCGCCGGGGCCTGCACCGACGCAGTGGGCGGCTCGGCCAGTGCCGCCGTCACCACGGCCTCGACCGCCGGCGCGGGCTCACCGCCCGCCCCGGCCGGCACCGCTTTCTTGCGCGTGCGCTTGGGCTTGGCCGGCGCGTCGACAGCGGGCTGCGCCGCCACCGGCTCGGGAGCAGCAACCGGCTCGGTCACGGCCTCGGCCGCCGGCGCGGTGGGGACCGCATCGGCCTTGCGGGTGCGGCGGCGCTTGGGCGCGGCGGCGGGGGCGTCGGCCAGGTCGGCCGGCAGAGCATCGGAAGAATCGGAGGTCATGTCGTTCATGCGTGCAGCCTCAGGCTACGGGGCCGCCGGCGTCGGCAACGCGCCGATCCGGACTGGCGAAAGGGGTGGCATCGGAAGGGACAGGGCCTGCCCCTTCGGGAACATCAACACGGGCAGCGCCACCCGGGTCAACCCCGGCAGCGGCATCGGACAGGACCTCGTCGAGCAGCGAGGCCTGCTGCGGCAGCCGTGCCAGCGCCGCAGGATCGGCGCCGACCACCGCCGCCATCTCGGGCAACTGCTCGAGCGTCTTCAGACCCAGGTCGTCGAGAAACTGCTTCGTCGTCGCGTACAGCGCCGGTCGGCCCGGCGCCTCCCGGTAGCCGATCACGTCGATCCAGCCGCGGTCCTCGAGCTGCTTGACGATCTGGGTGCTCACCGTCACGCCGCGAATCTCCTCGATGTCGCCACGCGTGACGGGCTGCCGATAGGCAATGATCGCCAGGGTTTCGAGCACCGCACGCGAATACCTTGGCGGTTTCTCCGGATGCAGGCGGTCGAGGTAGACGCGCATCTCCGGTCGGCTCTGGAAACGCCAGCCCGTGGCGACGTTGACCAGCTCCACGCCTCGGCCGGTCCAGTCCCGCACCAGTTCGTCGAGCAGCATGCGCAGGGTATCCGCGCCGATCGCGCCATCGAACAGCGCCCGCATCTCGCGCAGCGGCAGGGGCTGCTGCGCGCAGATGAGCGCGGTCTCCAGGACGCGTTTCGCATCCCTCGTATCCATCCGTCCGTTGTGTCTGTTGGCCCGCGTTGCCGGCGGGCAGCTGTGGGCCCAGGGCCCCTCGGGGTTCGATCACCTGCCGGTGGGTATGCCCTGGCCTGCTGAGGCACCGGCACCGGCTCGCTGATTGGCGGGCTCATCGGCCCGCGAGTTTCCGACTCGCTTACCGCGCGGGATCGAACCCGGCGCCGGCGGCGGTCGCACACGCTGCGTGTTTGTTGCTCGAACCGTCCGTCGCAGCCCTCGCGCCGCCGGTCCCGGATCGACCGGGGCGCTCAGGCCATGCGGATGGACGTCTTGGACGATCGCTTTCGGGATTTCGGTGGATCCGGCGTCCCGCTGGCTCAGCCGAACGACGCATCGTCACCCCGTGTTTCGAGCATTGTAGCCGCAGCCCGGACCACCGCGTCGCCCAGCGCGCGCCAAGCGGCGTCCAGATCGGCGGGCATTGCAGCGGAAAAGACACGCCACGCCCCCGAAGCGGGGTGCGCAAAGGCCAATCGCGCGGCGTGCAGGGCTTGGCGCTGCAGCCCGAGCAGGGGTCGCCCCCCATAGACCGCATCGGCCAACAGCGGGTGGCCGATCGACGCCAGATGCACCCGGATCTGGTGCGTGCGGCCGCTGTGCAGTCGGCAGTGCCAGGCGCTGACCGCTGAGGTACCGCCGCCATCGCTCGCATCGACACTGCCGAGGCAGGTTGCGTCGGTGCGTGCCGGCTTGCCAGCGGGGTGCACCGCCATGCGCACGCGCGAGACGGGATCGCGCCCGATCGGCCGCTCGATCACCGTCAACCCCGGCGCGTGGCGGCCATGCGCCAGCGCGAGGTACTCGCGCCGCACTTCGCGCGCCGCGATGGCGCGCACCAGCGCGGTCTGCGCCACCAGGGTCTTGGCCACCACCATCAACCCGGAGGTGTCCTTGTCCAGGCGGTGCACGATGCCCGCCCGCGCCAGTCCCGCCGCGCCGGGGTGGTGCGCCAGCAGGCCGTTGAGCAGCGTGCCCGACCAGTTGCCGGCTGCCGGGTGCACCACAAGGCCAGCCGGCTTGTTGACCACCAGCAGCTGCTCATCCTCATACACGATGTCCAGCGCCATCGGCTCGGAGCGGAACGCTGCGCTCTGCGCCGTGGGACGCAACTGCACCTCGATGCGCTGGCCAGCGGCCAGCCGCCTGGACGCGCTGGTCTGCACCGCGCCGTCGATGCGCACCAGGGCATCGGCGATCAGCTGCTGGAGGTGGCTGCGCGAGAACTCGGGCGCCAGCGCGACCAGCCAACGGTCCAGCCGCTGGCCATGACCATCGGCGTCGACGCTGGCCGCACGCAGCTCGCCCTCGTCGGCGGCGGCATCGGCACCGTCGTCGGACACGGCCTCATCGAC
>DAOLLE010000303.1:0-1840 GCA_035331205.1 Burkholderiaceae bacterium | reverse complement strand
GGTTCGACGGGTTCGATCCGGCCCCCCGGCTGCGACAGCGACGGTGTGAGGGATTGACGCGCTGCGGCGCGCGCGGAGCGCTTCATATAATCTTTCGACGTTTTGGCCACATGCGCAGCCGGCCGCGGCAGCGACTCAGGAAACCCATGTTCAAGCTCAGCGCGGGCCTGCCCGCCCGGACGGCGGCGGTGCTCGCCTCGGCGGCGTTGGCCGTGATGCTCGCCGCCTGCGGCACCGATCCCAAGAAGGACGACGCCAAGAGCGTCGCCAAATTGTACGAAGAGGCCCGCGAGGAAGCCTCCGCCGGCTCCTACGAGGCGGCGATCAAGCTCTACGAACGCCTCGAAGGCCAGGCCGCGGGCACGCTGCTGGCGCAGCAGGCCCAGCTCGAACAGGCCTACCTGCTGTTCAAGATGCAGGAGAAGGCGCGCGCCCTGTCGGTGGTGGAACGCTTCCTGAAGCTGCACCCCACCAGCCCGGCGGCCGACTACGCGCTGTACCTGCAGGGCCTGATCAACTTCAACGACGACCTCGGCCTGTTCGGCAACCTGATCAAGCAGGACCTGTCCGAGCGCGACCAGCAGGCCTCGCGCGACGCCTACGCCTCCTTCAAGCTGCTCGTCGAGCGCTTCCCGGAATCGAAGTACGCCCCCGACGCGGTGCTGCGCATGAAGTACATCATCGCGACCCTGGCCGCCTACGAGGTGCACGTGGCGCGCTACTACCTGCAGCGCGGCGCCTACGTGGCCGCCGCCAACCGGGCTCAGCAGGCGCTGCAGGACTTCCGTGGCGTGCCGGCGGCCGAGGAGGCGCTGTACATCATGGTGGCCAGCTACGAGCAGCTGGGGCTGCCGCAGCTGCGCGACGACGCGCTGCGCGTGCTGAAGAACAACTACCCGAAGAGCCCCTGGCTCGAGCGCAGCTACGCGGCGAAGAAGTGAAGCGGTGACGCGCTTGCGCGGCCCGGACCCTCAGGCTGGTTCCCTGAGCGTCGCCAGCCAGGCCAGCGCGTCGGCCTCGCTGTCGATCAGCCCCATCGGCGGCAGCGCCGCCAGCAGGCGGCGGCCGTAGCCCATCGTGACGAGGCGGCTGTCGCAGACCGCCAGCAGGCCGCGGTCGGTCTCGCTGCGGATCAGCCGCCCGGCGCCCTGCTTGAGCGCGATCGCGGCCTCCGGGATCGCGTGGTCGGCAAAGGCGTTGCCGCCCTCGGCCTCGATGGCGCGGCAGCGCGCCTCCACCAGCGGGTCGTTCGGCGGCGGAAAGGGCAGCTTGTCGATGATGACGCACTGCAGCGCCTCGCCGGGCACGTCGATGCCCTCCCAGAAGCTGTGCGACCCCACCAGCACCGCGTGCGGCGCGGCCAGGAACTGCGCCAGCAGCGCGCGCTTGGAGGTCTCCCCCTGGATCAGCACCTGCAGCGGCGGCTGCGCCTGCACCAGCTGCTCGCGCAGCACTTGGCCGATGACCTGCAGCGCCCGCAGCGTGGTCGTGAGCACGAAGGTGCGCCCACCCAGCGCCTGCGCGCAGCGCGCCGCCAGCCGACTCACCGCGGCGGGGTGCCCCGGGTCGGACGGCCGCGGAAAGCGCCCCGGCACCAGCAGCCGGGCGTTGCGGGCGTAGTCGAAGGGGCTGCCGGCGCGCAGTGTGCGCGCGTCCTCGACGCCCGCGCTGCGGGTGAACCAGCTCAGCGCGTCGTCCTCGCCCAAGGTCGCGGAGGTGAAGATCCAGGCCCGGCTCGCGCCCTCCACCTCGCCGCGCAGCGCCTCGCGGATGTCCAGCGGCGCCTCGGCCAGCCGCGCCTGGTGCATCGTCAGGTCGATCCAGCGCACGAAGCCCGCCG
>DAOLLE010000302.1:0-4680 GCA_035331205.1 Burkholderiaceae bacterium | reverse complement strand
GAGCGCGCACCTGGCACGCGCTGGCTGTTCTACCGGCCTGCAGCCGAACCCGATCCGGCAAAGGATTGGCTCCTCGATTTGCGCCTGCGCGGCAGGGCGTTCCGCGCGGACGCGAACTCCATGCTGCTGGACGACCTGGGCCTGACGAGTCAGGCCCTGCGCCCGCATCTGAAGGCGCGCAGCAAGTTCCTGCGGGCCAAGGACCGTGTGGAGAAGCTGCGCCGCGTGGTGACGCCGAGTGATGACGCCGAGGCGCTGGACCGCAAGATGCTGGCGGTGCTGGTGCGCTCGGAGCAGGCGGATTTCCAGACCATTCTTCTTCGCCTGTTGAGTTCGATGGTGCATGAGGGCGAGGCAGATTTGGCGGCCGAGCCGCGTGCGTGGCAGGACATCGTCGCCAATGAGCTGGACTCGGCCTTCTGGGCGCTTGCACTGCAGACGCTGGGGTATGGCGCGGATGGCGTGGCACCGGCCTTTACCCTGCGGGATCTGCTGTACCGAATCCTGGTGACGGATTTCTGCCGCTCGCTCTCTGGCGCGGCGCCGGAGTCGCTGCGGCATTTTGTGTTGCCGGATCGCACGCTGGCGGCCAACGCGTCGGTGTTTGCAGCGCGGTGGCGGACTGATATGGCCGCCTATGAGAGCTACAACCTGCTGTCGGACGCGGTGGCCGGCGAGATCGGCCTGGATGGGGTGCTGAGCGTGTTGCCCGGCGAGGCCTTGGCAGAGACCATGACCTTTGCGGTCGTCGAGCGACGGATCCTGAAGGACTTGAAGGATCGTGTGCTGGCCGGCGCAGGGGCGAGCGATGAGGCGATGCAGGCGCTGATCGCCCGTCGGCGAGATGGTCACTGGGCGAGCCGGCTGATGGCGCAGAGCTCGAGTGAGAGCCGCGCGCTGGCGGCGTGCTACGACGCGATCGAGGCTGGGGCGGCATTCTTCGAGCTGAAGGCGCGCTTCGATGCGGGCTTCAGCTTTGCCAACGCTGAGGCGGCGCTGATGGCCTATCAGTCCGAGCTGTTCCGCTTCGACCAGTTGTACCGGCATTTCCATGAGGCTGCAGAAAAGGTCGAGCCGATGGGCTGGGCGGTGCTGCATGAACTGCGCGTTCGAATCGAGGAAACCTACACGGGGTGGTTCCTGCCGCAGTTTGGTACCGCCTGGGCGAGGGTCGTCGAGGGCGAGGGCGGCTTGCTGAGTCACTGGACGGCGGCCGGGATGCCGAATCAGCATCGCTTCTTCGATATCCAGGTTGCGCCACTGCTGGCGGCTGGTGCGAAGCGGGTGTTCGTGGTGATCTCGGATGCCTTCCGTTACGAGGCCGCCGAGGAACTGGCGCAGCAGCTCAACAGCAAGAGCCGGTTCAAGGCGGGGCTGTCGTCGCAGTTGGGCGTGCTGCCGAGCTACACCACGCTGGGGATGGCGGCGCTGCTGCCGCATCACAGTCTGGCCTACAAGGCCAACAGCAATCTCGATGTGCTGGCCGATGGGCAGCCAGTGTCGACGCTGGAGCAGCGCAACGCGCACTTGGCGAAGTATGAGGGCTTGGCGATCAAGGCCGACGAGCTGCTGGCCTTGGGGAAGGACAAGGGTAGGGCGCTGGTGCGCGATCGGCGGGTGATCTACGTGTATCACGACCACATCGATGCCCTGGGCGACAAGCAGGCCACCGAGGGGATGACGTTCCGCGCGGTGGAGGAGGCGCTGGCCCAGCTTTCGCAGCTGGTGAGCTTCATCATCAACAGCTTGAACGGCTCGACCGTGCTGGTTACCGCCGACCACGGCTTCATCTATCAGGAGGCGCCGCTGCTGGCGGCGGACAAGTCGGCGCTTGAAACACAGCCCGAGGGCACCTTGAAGGCGAAGAAGCGCTACCTGCTCGGGCGCGGCATCGGCACCTCGCCCAAGGCATGGTGCGGCAACACGGCGCTGACGGCGGGCACGGATCCGGAGGCCAGCCTGGACTTCTGGGTGCCGAAGGGCGCGAGCCGTTTCCACTTTGCCGGTGGGGCGCGCTTCGTGCACGGCAGCGCGATGCCGCAGGAGATCGTGGTGCCGGTGATCACGGTGCGCGAGAGCGAGTCCGACAAGGAGAAGGCGCGCTACGTGGAGTTCAGCCTGCTCGGCGCGTCGAACAAAGTTGTCACCAACACCCAGCGCTTCGAGTTCATCCAGACCGAGGCTGTCTCCGACAAGGTGTTGCCGCGTACGGTGGTGATCGCGCTGCGCGATGGCGAACGGCCGATCAGCAACGAGCAGACGCTGACCTTTGATAGCGCCTCGCAGCTCCTCGACGAGCGCAAGAAATCGGTGTTCCTGACCGTGCTCGCCGGCACCTACGACAAGACGCGCGATTACTGGCTGACCGCGCGAGATGTCACGACCAAGGTCGAGGTGTTGCGCGTGCCGCTGCGTGTTGATCTCGCCTTCACGAATGACTTCTGAAACACATATGACCGAACCCGTAGATACCGCCCGACTTGATGGGCTGCTCAACACGCACTTCGCCGGCAAGGTGGTCCGCAAGGACCTGACCAAGCTGATCAAGGAGGGGGCAAACGTTCCCGTTTATGTGCTTGAGTACCTGCTCGGGATGTACTGCGCGTCGGACGACGAGGCGACGATCCAGAACGGGATGACGATGGTCAAGCGCATCCTGGCCGAGAACTACGTGCGCCCGGACGAGGCCGAGAAGATCAAGTCGAAGATCCGCGAGAGCGGCAGCTACAAGGTCATCGACAAGGTGACCGTGAAGCTCAACGAGAAGCGCGATGTCTACGCGGCGCTGCTCTCGAACCTTGGGGTGAAGAACGCTGAGGTGTCGGACGCCTTCGTTCGCCAGTTCGAAAAACTGCTCGTGGGCGGCATCTGGTGCATCGTCACCCTGAACTACCTGTTCGAGGAGAACCAGCGCGGCTCACCCTTCACGGTGACCGATCTCAAGCCGATCCAGATGCCCAACATGGACATGGCGGGCCTGTTCGAGGGGCGGCGGGCCTTCACCGAGGACGAATGGATCGACGCGCTGATCCGCTCGACCGGCATGGAGCCGAGCTGCTTCAAGGAGCGGGTGAAGTGGCATCTGCTCGCGCGGATGATTCCGCTGGTCGAGAACAACTACAACTTCTGCGAGCTGGGTCCGCGCGGCACGGGCAAGAGCCACATCTACAAGGAAATCAGCCCTAACAGCATTCTGGTGTCAGGTGGGCAGACGACGGTGGCCAACCTCTTCTACAACATGAGCGCGCGCAAGGTGGGCCTGGTGGGCCTTTGGGATACGGTCGCCTTCGATGAGGTGGCTGGCATCAACTTCAAGGACCACGACGGCGTGCAGATCATGAAGGACTACATGGCGTCCGGCTCCTTCAGCCGGGGCAGGGAGGCGATCAACGCCAATGCCTCGATGGTCTTCGTGGGCAACATCAACCAGACCGTCGAATCCCTGGTGAAGACCAGCCATCTGCTCGCCCCGTTTCCCGAGGCCATGATCGACTCGGCCTTCTTCGACCGCTTCCATGCCTATGTGCCGGGCTGGGAGATCCCGAAGATGCGCCCGGAGTTCTTCACCAACCAGTACGGCCTGATCGTCGACTATCTGGCCGAGTACCTGCGCGAGATGCGCAAGCGCAACTTCGCCGACGCGATCGACAAGTGGTTCAAGCTCGGCAACAACCTCAACCAGCGCGACACCATCGCCGTGCGCCGAACCGTCTCCGGCCTGCTCAAGCTGATCTGCCCGCACGGCGAGTACGACAAGGAGATCGTGCGCCGCTGCCTGGAGTACGCGCTCGAGAGCCGTCGCCGGGTGAAGGAGCAGCTCAAGAAAATCGGTGGCATGGAGTTCTACGACGTCCACTTCAGCTACATCGACCTGGAGGCGGGCGAGGAGCGCTTCGTTACGGTGCCCGAACAATCCGGCGGGGCGCTGATCGCGGAAGGCCGGCTCAACCCGGGTACCCTGCACACCATCAGCCTGGGCGACACCGAGATGCCGGGCGCTTATCGCATCGAGATCCAGACCATCGCCGGCGGCGGCAAGGTCTCGGCCTCGGGCCTTGCGCCGCGCGAGGCGGTCAAGGTCGCCTTCGATTACTTCAAGGCCAACTCGGGCCGGGTGAGCGCATCGATCAAGCCGGGCGAGCACGATTTTCACCTGCACTTGGTGGAGCTGCAGCACACCGGCACGCCGAAGGCGCTGACCCTGGCCGGGTTCATCGCCCTGTGCTCGGGTGCGCTCGCCAAGCCGGTTCAGAGCCAGATGGTGGTGATGGGCGACATGAGCCTCGGCGGAACGGTCGTCCAGGTGCGCAACCTGGCCGAGAGCCTGCAGGTGGCCTTCGATGCCGGCGCAAAGCGGATCCTGCTGCCGATGTCGAGCGTGACGGATATTCCGTCGGTGCCTGGGGAACTGTTCGCGAAGTTCCAGACGAGCTTTTACTCGGATCCGGTGGATGCGGTGTTCAAGGCGTTGGGGGTGGAGTGACTGTGTTCCGTGGCGTCCGTGAAGCATCGCTTTCCTCGAATGACCCGGACCGCAGTAGAGCCAGTGGTCCAGAATCTAGACCATTGCGTCGGAATGTTGTTCATCAACCTGCGAACCTTCATTTGTACGGAGGCTGCTTGAGAAACGACCATATGCTGTCGAGAAGTGTCGTACGCGAAACAATCTGCCGCATAGAG
>DAOLLE010000301.1:0-4699 GCA_035331205.1 Burkholderiaceae bacterium | reverse complement strand
ACAACCTCGGCGCCACCTACACCGACGAGGGCGAGCTGCACCCCGGCGAGGCGGTCGAGGAGAAGGTGTCGCTGTCCGAGCGCTTCGGCATGTGGATCAGCTTCTACCCCTTCAGCCAGCGCGAGTACCTGGCGATCGCGGCGCAGTGGCTGCGGCACTTCGGCGCGGACGAAGCCACCATCGCCGCGGCACGGCCGGAGGCGCTGGTCTGGGCGCTGGAGCGCGGCTCGCGCTCGGGCCGGGTGGCGCAGCAGTTCGCGCGCGACTACATCGGCCGCGGTGCGGCGGCGGGTGAGGTCCGCGACGCGTCCGCATCAGGTGACGGCGCCGACGAGGTTCCCGCCGGGCTGGACCATGTCTGAGGCGACGGCGGGCGTTGCGGTCGCGGCCGCACCCACCGAGCGCGTCCCGGTGGACGTGGCGGTGGGCGTGCTCATCGAGCGCGATGCGCAGGGGCGCGAAGGCCACTTCCTGCTCACCTCGCGGCCCGAGGGCAAGGTCTACGCCGGCTACTGGGAGTTCCCGGGCGGCAAGCTGGAGGCCGGTGAGACGGTCGAGGCGGCGCTGGCGCGCGAGCTGCACGAGGAGCTGGGCGTGGCCATCGACGTCGCGGGCATCCAGCGCTGGCAGGAGCTGGTGATGGACTACCCGCACGCGCGGGTGCGGCTGCACTTCTGCAAGGTCTTCGCCTGGGCGGGTGACTTCGAGATGCGCGAGGGCCAGTCGATGGCCTGGCAGACGCTGCCGGTGGACGTGGTCCCGGTGCTGCCGGGCACGATCCCGGTGCTGGACTGGTTCGCCGCCGAACGCGGCCACGTCGGCGCGACCCACCGCGCAGGCTGAACGACCCCGGCCGCCTCCGGCTTCAGCGGTCCTGCGACGGCGGCAGGCGGGGATCCTCGTCCGGCGGCGCGTCGGCAGCGACCCGGTAGTCCTCCGCCGCCCAGGCGCCGAAGTCGATCTGCCGGCAGCGCTCGCAGCAGAAGGGCCGCCAGGGGTTGGACGCTGCGAAGAGGCTCGGGCGCCGGCAGGTCGGGCAGGCGACGGTGGGGGCCGGGCGGCTGGCGGGGCTGGTGGTCATGCTCGTGCCGAGGGTGTCGATGTCCCGCTTCAGGCGCACAGCGTCAGGTCGAGGCGCACGTCCTCTTGCGTGGGCTTGAGGCGGCCGTCGGCGTCGGCGCGCATCAGGCGCACCGCCAGCAGCAGGCGGTTGCCGCTGATCTCGGGGACGATGCGCAGCGTCGGGTCGATGCGCAGGCGCACCAGCTGGAAGCTGCGGCCGCTGCCCAGGCTCTGCTGGTAGACGCCGCCGCGCACCATCACGGTCTGCGGCACCCCGGTCTCGCGCAGCAGTGCGAGGCAGACCTCCAACGCCTCGGCCAGCGGATCGAGGGTGCCGACCCAGCGCAGCAGGTCGCCGCGGCGCTGCTCGGGCGTGTCCTGCTGCCAGGCGTAGTAACCGGGCAGGTCGAACTCGCAGGTGCCGCCGGGGATGCTGATGCGGCTGCGGATGCTCATCAGCCACTCGTTGGCCGACAGGCTGGCGCCGGCCTTGCCGGGCATGGCGACCAGGCGTTCGCGCGAGCTGTCGATGCGGCGGATCGCCAGGTCCAGCGCCGCCTCGGAGATCGACGGGTTGCCGCGGAAGCTGGCCAGCTGCACGCGCTGGCGGTCCAGCTCCAGCAGCAGGTCGCTCTTCAGGTCGGCGCGCGAGGCCACGTCCATGATCTCGAACAGCGTGGCCAGCGCGTAATGGTGGTCCACCGCGGTGTCGCGCGGCACCAGCTGGGTCAGGCGGCTGAACAGGTGCTCCAGCCGCAGCATCGTGCGGATGCTTTCGTTGAACGGGTATTCGTAGAAGATCAAGGCAGCGGTCTCCCCGTGCGTCTGCATGCGTCACGGTACGTCGCGGCCCACCGCGGCGCCGCGCGGCCCGATTGTTTCACAGCCCCTTCGCTGCCGACGGGCCGGGGCTCAGCGTGCGGCTGCGGCGGCCACCGGGCCGATCCAGTGCCGCCAGAGCGTCCGAACCTGCTCGCGCAGGGCCTCCAGCGTCAGGCCGTCGTTGAAGATCACCGCATCGGCCACCGCGCGGCGGGCGCTGCGGCTGGCCTGCTGGGCGATCACGCGCTCGACGGCCTCGACCGTCCAGCCGTTGCGCGCCACCACGCGTTCGACCTGGGTGGCCTCGGCGCAGTCCACCACCAGCACCCGCTCGACGCGGCCCGGCCAGTGGCGCGACTCGACCAGCAGCGGCACGTCGAAGACGGTCGGCGCACCCGCGGGCGCCCGCTCGGCCTCGGCCTGCGTGGCCAGGGCGATCATGGGGTGCAGGATGGCCTCGAGCGCCTTGCGGGCGTCGGGGTCGGCGAAGACGCGCTCGCGCATGTGGGCGCGGTCCAGCGCGCCGCGTGCGTCGATGGCCTGGGGGCCAAAGCGTTCGGCGATCGCCGGGATGGCGGCACCCCCTGGTGCGGTGAGCTGGTGCGCCACCGCGTCGCTGTCCACCACCCAGGCGCCGAGCGCGCGCAGCATCGCTGCGACGGTGCTCTTGCCGCTGCCGATGCCGCCGGTCAGGCCGATCCGGCCGATCGGGCGGACGGGGCCGCTCCCCGCCGTCACGCCCAGCCCATCCAGGACATCACCCGTTCGGGCCCGGCCAGCATCGCCACCAGGCCGCCACCGGCCAGGAAGGGGCCGAAGGGCACGTAGCGGCCCTCGCGCAGACTGCTGGCCATCTTCATGCCGATGCCCACCGCCGCGCCGATCACCGAGGCGGCCAGGATGACCGGCAGCAGCATCGTCGGGCCTAGCCAGGCGCCGATGGCCGCCAGCAGCTTGAAGTCCCCGGCGCCCATGCCCTCCTTGCCGGTGGTGAGCTTGAACAGCCAGTAGACCGACCACAGGCTCAGGTAGCCGGTGACCGCGCCCCAGAGCGACTGCGTCAGCGGCAGGGTCCAGCCCAGCGCGGCGGCGATCAGCCCGGCCCAGAGCAGCGGCAGGGTGAGCGAGTCCGGCAGCAGCGTGGTGTCCCAGTCGATCAGGCTGGCCGCCAGCAGCGTGGCCGCGAAGCCGCACCACAGCAGTGCCAGCGGCGTGCCACCGACGTGCCCCCCCACCGCGGCGAAGAGCAGTGCACAGCCGCCCTCGACCAGCGGGTAGCGCACACCGATCGGCTTCTTGCAGGCCGAGCAGCGCCCGCCCAGGCGCAGCCAGCCCAGCAGCGGCAGGTTCTCGTGCCAGCGCAGCACGTGGCCGCAGTGCGGGCAGCGCGAGGCGGGTCGCGCCAGCCCGAGCGCGGGCAGGGCGGCGAGCGAGGCCTCCAGCGCCGCGGCCAGCTTGCCCATCGCGGCCGGCGGCGCCACGCCCAGCACCCGGCGGTGGTCCTCGGCATCGGCCATCTGCCGCGCCACATCGCCCCACCACTGCCGTTCCATGATCAGCGGCAGGCGGTGCACCACGACGTTCAGGAAGCTGCCGATGCACAGGCCCAGCAGCGCCAGGCCCAGCGGATGACACAGCGCGGCCAGCGCGCCCTGCAGATCAATCCCCATGCGCGACGCCGGCCATCAGACGACTTGGCCCAGTTTGAAGATCGGCAGGTACATGGAGACGACGATGCCGCCGATGATGACGCCCAGGATCACGATGATGATCGGCTCCATCAGCGTGGACAGGCCCTTGACGGCCTCGTCCACCTCGGCCTCGTAGAAGTCCGCGACCTTGCCCAACATCTGGTCGAGCGAGCCGGACTCCTCGCCGATCGAGCTCATCTGCAGCACCATGTTCGGGAACACGCCGGTGGTTTGCATCGACGAGGTCAGCGCCGAGCCGGTGGAGACGTCGCGCTGGATCTGCTCGGTGGCCTCGGCGAACACGGCGTTGCCGGCAGCGCCGCCCACCGAGTCCAGCGCCTCGACCAGCGGCACGCCGGCGGCGAACATCGTCGACAGCGTGCGCGACCAGCGCGCCACCGCCGCCTTGTGCACCAGGGGCCCGAAGATCGGCACCTTCAGCAGCAGGCGGTCCATCGTCATCTGCATCTTCGGCGAGCGCTTCCAGCTCTCCAGGAACATGTAAACGCCGAAGCCGATGCCGCCGAAGATCAGGAACCAGTGCTCGACGAAGAACTCCGACATCGCGATCACGATCAGCGTCGGCAGGGGCAGCTCGGCGCCGAAGGAGCGGAAGATCTCCTTGAACGACGGGATCACGAAGATCATGATCACCGCCACCACCACGAAGGCCACCACCAGCACCGCCACCGGGTAGATCAGCGCCGAGCGGATCTTGTTCTGCAGCTCGATGGTCTTTTCCTGGTAGGTGGCCAGGCGCTCGAGCAGCGTTTCCAGGATACCGGCGGCCTCGCCGGCCTCGACCAGGTTGCAGTACAGCGCGTCGAATTGCAGCGGGTGCTTGCGAAACGCCGCCGACAGGCTGGTGCCGGTCTCCACGTCCGAGCGGATGTCGGTGAGCATGCGCGTCAGGCGCGGGTTCGGGCTGCCGCGCGCGACGATGTCGAAGGCCTGCAGCAGCGGCACGCCCGCGCGCAGCATCGTGGCGAGCTGGCGGGTGAAGACGGCGATGTCCTTGCCCTTGATCGATTTGCCACCCGAAGTGCGGCGCTTCTTGATCTTGCTGACCAGGATGCCCTGGCGGCGCAGGCTGGCGCTGACCATCGCCTCGCCGCCGGCGCGCA
>DAOLLE010000300.1:0-4702 GCA_035331205.1 Burkholderiaceae bacterium | reverse complement strand
CCACGCCGAGCAGGAAGATGGCGCTGGCGAAGCCGCCCAGGATCTCGATCTTCCACGTGCCGAAGGCGAAGCGCCGGTCCTGCGCGTAGCGCCGCGCGGCGGCATAGGCCAGCGCGGAAACACCGATCGCGAAGGCGTGCGAGCTCATGTGCCAGCCATCGGCCAGCAGCGCCATCGAATTGAACCACCAGCCGGCGGTGATCTCGATCACCATCGCCGCGGCGGTGATCCACATCACCACCCGCGTGCTGCGCTCGGCGAGCGCGTTGCCGGTATCGAAGACGTGGTCGTGGGTCCACGCGGACAGGTTCTCGGTTTGCATGGCGGGGCTCGCTTCAGATAGGTGCGCAGGACGCCGATCAGTTCGTCGGCGCCCTTGGTGCGCTCGGCATCATCGGTCATCGCCGGATCGGCGATGCGGGTGCGGATGTGCTCCTCGACGACCTCGGCCGATAGGGGGTACGGTATCCGAAGCCGGGGACCGGGGCCACCCGGGTCGTGTTCCAATGGGCATGCAACAGCCCGGACGGGCTTGCAGAAAGGGATGAACATGGAAGCGAGCGATTTCAGCTTCAGCCTGCACGCCGGCGCGCGCGACGTGGCCGAGGCGATCAACCTGGGCTGCGACTGCCGCAGCCTCGACCCCGAGCGCCTGCGCCGGCAGCTCGAGGCGGAGCCCAGCCTGCTCGGGCTCGCCGCGGAGATCGGCCGCAGCCGGCCGCAGCTCTTCTCCGCGACCGCCGTGTTCATCGCGCCCGCAACCCTGGCGGCCATGGCGGACCTCATCGGCGCGGTCGAATCGGTCCTGACGCTGCCGGCCTGTCAGGCGATCGCGCTCGATCGCGCACCGCCGATCGCCCGCATCGCGCTCGGACCGAAATCGGTGTTCATGGGTTTCGACTTTCACCTGGGCGAAGCCGGCCCGCAGCTCATCGAGATCAACACCAACGCCGGCGGAGCCCTGCTCAACGGGGCACTGGCACGCGCGCAAAAAGCCTGCTGCGAGCAGATCCAGCCCTTCCTGCGCCCGACCGCAGCGCTCGGGACGCTCGACCAGCGCTGGCTGGACGACTTCCTCGCCGACTGGTCGCTGCAGGGGCGAAGCGGCAAGCCCGCCCGCGTCGCCATCGTCGACGAACATCCCACGGGCCAATACCTGTATCCCGAGTTCCTGCTCTTTCGCCAGCTCTTCCGCGGCGCCGGCATCGATGCCGTGATCTGCGACCCGGCCGAGCTGTCGTTCGAGTCGGGCCGCCTGCTGCATGGCGGCGCGCCGATCGACCTGGTTTACAACCGCCTCACCGATTTCTACCTGCAGGCTCCGGCGCTGGCGCCCCTGCGCGCAGCCTACGAGACCGGCGCGGTCGTGCTGACCCCCCACCCGCGTGCGCACGCGCTCTACGCGGACAAGCGCAACCTCACCGTCCTGAGCGATGCCGCACGGCTTGCCGAACTCGGCGTGCCACAACCCCTTGTCGACCGCCTGCTCGCAGGGGTCCCGCGCACGGTCGAAGTCACCCCGGAACGCGCAGGAGCGTTGTGGGCAGCACGGCGCGGCCTGTTCTTCAAACCCTTCGCCGGTTTCGGCAGTCGTGCGACCTATCGGGGAGACAAGCTCACGCAGCGCGTCTGGCAGGAGATTCTCGCCGGCGGCTACGTCGCGCAAGACCTCGCCCTTCCCTCCGCACGGCGCGTCGCGGTTGATGGCCAAAGCAGCGATCTCAAGCTCGATGTCCGCGCGTATGCGTATGCCGGCGCGATCCGCCTGGTCGCTGCGCGGCTGTACAAGGGACAGACGACCAACTTCCGCACGCCGGGCGGCGGCTTTGCGCCGGTATTCGTGGCCACCGCCGGGCGGCTTTCCGGGTGAAAAGAGGCTTGTGTTAATGCCATTAACACCAGCGCTCCTTTCCATTCACAAATTTCCCCTCGGCGTTAACACCCGATATCTATGATCAGGGTGTGGCTTTAGTACCGGACCATCCCCAGCCCGAGCCGATCCCGCGCCACGCGCGCGTCGCCTCCGGCCTCGTCCGGAGAACGCATCAACGCGGAGATCGAGACGTGAACAATCAAGCAAGCGGGCATTCCGCCCCATCGGGTACCCAGGCGCCCCAGCGCCCGGGCGAGTGGCGCAGGTTCCTGCTGCTCGCCTTCGTCGGCCTGCCCATCACCATGGTGCTGGCGATCGCGGCCTACGGATTCGTGGTCTGGTTCCTGCAGATCCTGTTCTTCGGCCCCCCGTCCTGATCCCTCCACGCTGCAACACAGGCCTCGCGGCAGGGCCGCAGGCCCGGGAACCGGACAACAAGCAGGAGCATTGAAATGAAGAATCTACTCAGGTCCTTGCGGGACCTCTTCCTCAAGCCATCGGTTCGGATCGGCCTCGGCGTGCTGGTCACCGGCGGCTTCATCGCCGGCGTGCTGGCCTGGCAAGGCTTCAACACCGCCATGGAAGCCACCAACAAGGAAGAGTTCTGCCTGAGCTGCCACACCATGCACGACAACCTGCTGCCCGAGCTGCAGAAGACGGTGCACTGGAACAACCGCAGCGGCGTGCGCGCGCGCTGCCCGGACTGCCACGTGCCGCACGACTTCACCGACAAGGTGGCGCGCAAGATGCAGGCCAGCCGCGAGGTGCTCGGCCAGCTCCTCGGCACCATCGACACCCGCGAGAAGTTCAAGGAGCACCGCATCGTGCTGGCGCAGCGCGAGTGGAAGCGCTTCGCGGCCAACGGCTCGAAGGAATGCCGTGCCTGCCACGACTACAAGGACATGAACTTCGACAAGATGCGTCCGGCATCGCAGGTGGCGATGCGCAAGGCCGCCGAGCGCAACCAGAGCTGCGTCGACTGCCACAAGGGCGTCGCCCACCAGTTGCCCGAGATGAAGGGCGCGCGCAACCCGGCCTTCGACACCCTGGTGTCCTCCGCCTCCGGACAGAGCGTGGCTACGGGCAAGGACTACTTCCTGGTGGTGCCGCAGGAACTCTTCGCCGACGAAGGTCTGAGCAAGCGCATCGGCTCGGTCGAGGTCGCCACCCAGGTCAAGGTGCTCGAGACCAAGGGCGACGCGCAGCGCGTCGAGTTCGCGCTGTGGCGCAAGAACAAGGGCTATGGTCGCGTCTGGTACAGCCACTTCGGCCTCAACATCACCAGCGCCACCTTCGACAAGGACGTCGCGCAGGACACGAGCTTCGTGAAGGTGCTCGACACCCGGGAAGACCCGATGACCGGTCTCGAATGGCAGCAGGTCACCGCCACCGCGTGGATGCGCAAGGGCAGCGTGCTCGACAGCGTCGAACCGGTGTGGTCGATCGCCCGCGCCAGCTACAGCAGCAGCTGCAGCGTGTGCCACCGCCAGCCCGACGAAGCGCACTTCGACGCCAACACCTGGCCGGGCCTGTTCGGCGGCATGGTCGGCTTCACCAGCATGGACGACGACACCGCCCGCGTGGTGCTCAAGTACCTCCAGACCCATTCGTCCGATTTCAGCAAGTCGCATGGCGCCGGTTCGCCCGATGCCGCCCTGCAGACCGCGCGTCCCTGATCAGGAGTTGAACACCATGAACTACTCTCGGCGAGGTTTCCTCAAGGCCATGGCGGCGATGTCGGGCAGCGCGCTGGTTGCGCCCGGTCTGCTCACCGCCGCCCCGGCCCTCGCGGCCGGCGAGGCGGCCGCGGTCGGCGACGACATCACCACCTGGAAGATCTCCGGCTCGCACTTCGGCGCCATCCGCGCCAAGGTGGTCGGCGACCGCGTGGTCGATATCCGCCCCTTCGAGCACGACAAGCATCCGACGGAGATGGTCAAGGGCCTGCTCGGCCTGATCTACAGCCCGTCCCGCGTGCGCTACCCGATGGTGCGCCTGGACTGGTACCGCAAGCGCCACCTCAGCGACACCAGCCAGCGCGGCGACAACCGCTTCGTGCGCGTGAGCTGGGACGAGGCGCTCGACCTGTTCTACGAAGAACTCGAGCGCATCCAGAAGGACTACGGCCCGTGGGCGCTGCACACCGGCGGCGTGGGCTGGCGCTCGGTCGGCCAGGTGCATAGCTGCGGCAACCACATGGTGCGCGGCGTCGGCATGCACGGCCGCAGCGTCGGTACCATCGGCGACTACTCGACCGGCGCCGGGCAGATGATCCTGCCCTACGTGCTCGGCTCGACCGAGGTGTACTCGCAAGGTACCTCGTGGGACGTGATCCTCAAGGAGAGCAAGCTCGTCGTGTTCTGGGCCAACGACCCGATCAAGAACCTGCAGGTGGGCTGGAACACCGAGACCCACGAGTCCTACGCCTACTTCGAGCAGCTCAAGGCCAAGGTTGCCGACAAGTCGATCCAGGTGATCTGCATCGATCCGGTCAAGAGCAAGACGCTGAACTACCTCGGCGCTGCCGAGCACCAGTACATCAACCCGATGACCGACGTGGCGCTGATGCTCGCCATCGCGCACACGCTGGTGAAGGAAAACCTGCACGACCAGAAGTTCCTCGACACCTACACCCTCGGCTTCGACCAGTTCCTGCCCTACCTCCAAGGCAAGACCGAGGACAAGGTCGAGAAGACGCCCGAGTGGGCGGAGAAGATTTGCGGCGTGCCTTCTGATCGCATCCGCGAGCTCGCCCGCCTGATGGCCAGGCACCGCACCCAGCTCATCTTCGGCTGGGCGGTGCAGCGCCAGCAGCACGGCGAGCAGCCC
>DAOLLE010000299.1:0-4713 GCA_035331205.1 Burkholderiaceae bacterium | reverse complement strand
GGCAAGGACAAGGCCTTCAACGCGCTGGTCGGCCAGGTCATGAAGGCCAGCAAGGGCAAGGCCAACCCGACGCAGGCCAGCGAGCTGCTCAGGAAGAAGCTCGGCGCAGCCTGAACAGGCGGCTCGGCCTGCCGCGGGGTCTTGGGCCCGCGGGCTCAGCGCAGCACGGCCGAGCCGGACTGCGCCGCCTGGGCGGAGGGGATGGCGGCCCAGAGCTTGCGCAGGTGCGCCAGCTCCTCGTCGTAGCGGGTGATGACGCGCTGGCGTTCGGCCTCGGTGTTGGCCGCCGCCGCGCGCTGCGCTTCGATCGTGGCGCGGTTGGCCTCGATGCGCGTCTTCAGCGGCCGGGGCATGTCGCGGCCCAGGTAGAACTCGGCTTCGTCGGTGAGCTTCTTGCGTTCCTTTTCCAGCTCGGTCAGGCGCAGCTCGGTGGCCTTGGCGGCGGTCTGCAGCTGCTGCAGCGCCGCTTCGCGCGCCTGCTGGTGTGCGGCGGCGTCCGGGTAACGCGCCAGCAGGTTGCGGTCGCGCCGTTGGACGTCGCGCCGGGCGCTTTCCTCGGCCTCGGCCTTGCGGCGCTGCTCTTCGCGCGCGGCGCGCTCCTCGGCCGAGTAGCTCGGCGGCAGGGTGCCGCGCACCGAGCCGTCGCGGTTGCGCACCGCCTGTTCGCGGTCCAGGCATTCCGGGATCGGTCGGTCCGAGGTCAGCTTGCGTCCGTGTGCGTCGATGCAGCTGTAGATGCCGCCCGCGCCCGGGCTGGTGGTCTGGGCACTGGCCGCTGGCAGGGGCGCCACCCAGGCGATCGCGCCCAGCAGCGCCAGCGCGGGCAGTCTGCGTGCCGCCGCCCGCGGGTTCATCCCTGCACCACCCCGTAGCGGTCGCGGTAGGCCTGTACCGCCGGCAGGTGCTGCGCGAGGCGCTCGTCGCCGGTGGCGCCGAGGTAATGCAGCAGGTCGGTCAGGGTCGCGATGGCCACCACCGGCAGGCCGAGCTCGCGCTGCACGAATTGCACCGCCGAGTGCGGCGCGTCCACGCCGTTCTCGCTGGCCTTCTCCTGCCGATCCAGCGCAATCGTGACGCCGCAGGGCGTCGCACCGGCGGCGCGGATCATCGCGATCGACTCGCGCACCGAGGTGCCCGCGGAGATCACGTCGTCGATGATCAGCACGCGCCCGCGCACCGGCGCGCCCACCAGCGTGCCGCCTTCGCCGTGGTCCTTGGCTTCCTTGCGGTTGTAGGCGTAGGGCACGTTGTGGCCCAGCCGGGCGAGCTCGACCGACACCGCCGCGGCCAGCGTGATGCCCTTGTAGGCCGGGCCGAAGAGCAGGTCGAAGGCCAAGCCGGAGGCGATCAGGCGGCGGGCGTAGAACTCGGCCAGCCGGCCCAGCTTGGCACCGTCGTCGAACAGGCCGGCATTGAAGAAGTAGGGCGACAGTCGCCCCGCCTTGGTCTTGAACTCGCCGAAGCGCAGCACCCCCG
Source organism: Burkholderiaceae bacterium (assembly GCA_035331205.1). Lineage (GTDB taxonomy): Bacteria > Pseudomonadota > Gammaproteobacteria > Burkholderiales > Burkholderiaceae_C > Sphaerotilus. The sequence goes on along the minus strand of DAOLLE010000299.1, from coordinate 3,237 downwards.
CCTCGACGGCAAAGGCCACGAAGTCCTGGGCCAGGGTGTCGGAGGGCTCGGTCCGGTCGGCGGGGGCCGGGGCGGCGGCGGAGGGCTTCGTCATCGGGTCGCTACGTCTTGGGTGCGCGGTGCGGCCCCGGCCATCGGTGGCGTCGTCGGGCAGCGTGCGCTGGGCTGAAGAATCCCTGGGTGTACGGCATCGTCGCCGGGTCGAAGCCCGGCGGCGAAATTGTAGGAGGGGGCCGTTGCGGCACAGGCCCCGAGGGACCCGCGCCAACCGTGACGCCCTGCCGCCGCAGGCGGCCACCGTTCGATCCTGGCGGCCATGGCCTGCCCGAATGCGAAAAATTGCCAAGCGCAGCGACGCCGCCGGTTATGGCACGCGCGTCGGTGCCTGTCCGTCATCAGTTGTTACCCTGCAGCGACTCCGCCACAGTCCTTGCCGACCAAGCCGGCGGCGTCGGAACGTCGGCGCTCAGGGGACCAGCACGAGCAGCCAGTTCACCAGTTGGTGGGCTTCCTCGGGGCTGATCGTCGCGGCGTTGGGCGGCATCGCGGTGGCGCCCGCCTTGCCGGTCCAGTGCCGTGCCTTCGGATCCGAGCCGGTGATCACCGTCTGGGTCAGTTTGCGGTGCGCGACCGGATCGTCTCGGTATTTCAGCGCGACCTCCCGCCAGGACGGCGCGATCGGCGGTAGCCCGTCGGTGCGCCGGGGCTTCGGGTCGATGCTGTGGCAGAGCATGCAGCCCTTCTCGTTGGCCAGTCGCAGCATCGCCGCGTCGTTTTCGGCCGGTGTCGCGCGGGCGAACGGTGAGGCACACAGCAGCGCCAGGGCGCACAGCCCTGCGGCCGGGTTCAGCGACGGCGAGGCGAAGGAAGCAGCTAGAGAAGGGCGCATCGTGGAGTCGGAAACAGCCAGGGACCGAACGACGCCGGGATGTTACGGCGTTGTCGGGGCGCCGGAGCCTGCGGAGTCGCCGTGCTCCTCCTCCAGCACCTGCCTCAGTGCCTGCTCGAAGACCTCGGGCGGCTGGCCGCCGCCGATCAGGTAGCGGTCGTTCAGGATCACCGCCGGCACGCTGGAGATGCCGGCGTCCTGCCAGTGCCGCTCGGCCGCACGGACCTCATCGGCGTAGGCGCCACGGGCGAGCACTTCGGACGCCTGCTCGGCGTCCAGACCGGCCGCCTGCGCCGCGGCAATCAGCACCGCGGTGTCGGCGACGTTTTCGCCCCGGCCGTGGTAGGCCTGCAGCAGCGCGCGCTTGAGCGCGACCTGCCGGCCTTCGAGCCCGGCCCAGTGCAGCAGGCGGTGGGCGTCGAAGGTGTTCCAGATCCGGCTGCGCGGCCCGAAGGTGAAGCCCACCGCAGCGCCGCGCGCGCTCAAGCCCTCGCGGCCCTGTGCGATCTGCTCGGCGCTGATGCGGTACTTGCGCGACAGGTGCTCGACGATGTCCTCCCCAGCCGGGCCCATCTGCGGATTGAGCTCGAAGGGGTGCACGCTCAGCGTCACCGGCGTGGCGTCACCGAGCCGCTGCAGCGCCAGCTCCAGCGAGGCCAGGCCGACGGCGCACCAGGGGCAGACCACGTCGGAGACGAAATCGATCTTCATGGGAGGGCAGGGCGCTGGCGCCGTCGAAGCACAGAGGCAGCCAGTATGCGCGCGGGCTGCTGCTCAACCGAACTTCAGGAACATCTGGCTGTAGGGCTTCTTCAGGCCACCGATGGCGTCACGCACCGCGGCGGTGTCCTGCCGCAGCACGGCGTCCTTCAACGTGGCGACCGAGGCCTTCAGCGCGGCCAGCATCTTCACGAATTCCGGGTTGGCCATCAGTGCGGCGTCGGCCTGGCTACCCAGGCGCTGGGCCAGGTGGTCGAGCACACCGACGTCGCCAGCCAGCCTCAGCAGACCGTTGGGGCTGTCCAGCGTCTTGGGCCCGCCGATGAGGACATGTTCCAGCACCTCGTGGTAGGCGTTCATGTGGTCGCTGAAGGTGACCACGCCGTTGCGGTGGCGCAGCTCGGCCAGCAGGTCGCGCGCGCCTTCGAGGGTCTCGTGCGCTTCGGCCAGTTCAGCCTTGGCGACCTGGGCCTGGGCGCGTGCGTAAACCTCGTCGACCTTCTTCAACGTCGCAGCGAATTCGGGGTCGCGGTCGTAGGGGGCGGCTGGCTTGGCGGCCCATTGCGCGACCACGCCAGCCAGCGAGCGGCGCGCCGCGGCCAGGGCCTGTTCCGATTCGCTCTGGGACTTGCTGTTGGTGCGAAACAGCGCCGCCCGGTAGGGCACGTAGGCCTGCTGCAGGGCGTCGGTGATGGCGTCGGCGGCCTGAGCGGATCCGGCCATCGCAGCCAGCGCCAGTGCCGCCAGCCAGGGACGCAGCAGAGGGACCGAGCTGCCCGCGGCCATCGGAAGGGAAGACGAATCGGACATCGCGGCTCCTGTGTGGGCAAGGAAGGTATATACCCTTGCAGGTATGTTGAGCGATTCTGCCGGGTTGGCCGATGACGTGCATCAAGCGGCCAGCCGCCTGGATCGGGGACTGGGCGGTCCCCTGCGCCGAAAACCTGAGCCACCCACAGGGCAATGCCCTACGATGGCCCCATGGTTCTCCCCTTGAATTGCGCCATGCAAGCTCCCGAGTCCGCCCCTGAAACGACCTTCCTTCCGTCCGGACACCGCGTCAACCTCCTGTCGGGGTGCCACGGCGCCGGTCGCGGCGCGGCTGCACTGGCTTTGGCCGTCGGCTTGGCGCTGCTGCAGGCCTGCGCGACGCCGTCTGCGCCGTCGGAGGTGACCCGGTTCGCGCCGGAGCACGCGGCCAGCCTGCGCCAGTCGATGGAGGCCCGGCAATGGAGCTACCTGGGGACTTTCGTGCAGCGCACTGCGCCTTCGGGCCCCGGGGTGGACAACCTGAACTTCATCGACAGCACCTCGGTGGCACGCAGCGGCGCCACGGTGCGCTACCGGGCGATGTCGATCTACGCGCGGCCGATCGGCGCGGTGCTGGCCACCGCCACCTTCATGGTCGCCGACTGCAACGCCCGCACGCTGCAGACCGTGGCGATGGACGCCTACAGCGACGAGGCGGCCAGCGTGCGGGTGTCGAGTTCGAACACGCCAGGGCCGGTGCTGACCATTCAACCCAACACCCAAGGCCAAGTGGCGTGGACCAGCGTCTGTGTCGGGCGTCTGGCAACGCCGGCGCGGCCGGGTGCGGCGACGCCGGGGGCGCCGCGCGCTGGGTCGGG
>DAOLLE010000298.1:0-4732 GCA_035331205.1 Burkholderiaceae bacterium | reverse complement strand
CGCTGGCCAGCGTGGCGCTGCGCCGGCTGATGTTGAGGATCCCCGAGCGTGACCGCTGGTACGTCGGCCTGATCTGGCTGGCGGCCTGTGCCTTCGGCGCGGACTGGTCGGGGTTGCACTTCATGGTCGGCGCCTTCCTGGCCGGCGCGGTGATGGACTCGCACTGGTTCGACCAGGAGCAGATGGACCTGCTGCGCCACCACGTGTTGCTGGTGATGATGCCGGTGTTCTTCCTGAGCACCGGGCTGCGCACCAACTGGGACATCGGTGCCGGAGGCGGTGCAGGAGGGGGCTTTGTCGCGGTGTTCCTGGCCGCGGGCTGGCTGCTGCTGGCCTCGGTGGTCGGCAAGCTGGCGGGCATCCACGTGGCCGGCAAGATCCTGGGCTGGCAGCGCGGCGAGGCCTCGCTGATCGGCTGGCTGCTGCAGACCAAGGCGCTGATCATGATCATCTTCGCCAACATCCTGCTGGACAAGCAGGTGATCACGAACGCTACCTTCACCGCCCTGCTGCTGATGGCGGTGGGCAGCACGATGCTGACCGTGCCGGTGGTGACGCCGATGCTGCGTCGGCTCGAAGCGGTGCTGGGGCGTGCCGGCTGACCTCGCCGGCGACCCGCGGCCGGCGGGTCAGCCCGCTGCGTCGACCGGCGCTCCGGCCGGTGGCGTGGCCTTGGCGGTGAGTCCGCTCATCCAGGGCCGGTCGTGCTCGGCGAGATAGGCCTCGCCTTCTTCGAGGATGAAGTAGCGGAAGGCCTCGGCCGCCGGCGAGAGCACGCGCGATTGCAGGCGCACCACGTTCCACATGCGCATCACCGGCGTGTCCTCGACGTGCACCAGCTCGATCACGCCGGCCTGCAGCTCCAGGCCGAGGGTGTGCAGGCTCAGGAAGCTCAGCCCCATGCCGGCCATCACCGCCTGCTTGATGGTCTCGTTGCTGGGCATCTCCATGGCGATGCGCGGCTCGACGCGGTGGTCCTGGAAGAAACGGTCCATCAGCGCGCGGGTGCCCGAGGCGGCCTCGCGCACGATCAGTGGGTAATTGGCCAGGGCGGCCACCGGCGGGTGGCCCGAGCGCAGGATGGGGTGCCCCGGTGGCGCGACGAAGACGTGCGGGTGCGCCGCGAAGGGCTCGGCGCGGGTGGCCAGTTCGCGCGGCGGGCGGCCCATGATCGCCAGATCCACCTCGCCGTTGACCATCAGCGTCACCAGCTGCTCTCGGTTGGCGGTGACCTGCAATTTGACCTCGACGCCGGGGTGCTCCTCGCGAAATTTCACCAGCAGGCGGGGCACGAAGTACTTCGCGGTGCTGACCAGCCCGACGCTGAGCAGCCCGGTCTCCAGCTTGCGAAAGCGCGCCATCGCGTCGTCGGCGTCCTTCAGCGTGGCCAGCAGCCGCTTGGCGTAGACCAGGAAGTACTCGCCCGCGGTGGTCAGCGTCACCTTGCGGCCTTGGCGGTCGAACAGCGGCAGCTCGATGGCCGACTCCAGCTCCTTGACCTGCATCGTCACCGCCGGGGGGGTGAGGTGCAGCGCCTCGGCCGCGCGCACGAAGCTGAGGTGGCGCGCCACCTCGACGAAGACGCGCAGCTGGCGGAAGGTGACGGTTCTCATCGGCGGGTGGCTTCCAGGTTCCCCAGGTCCGGGGCCAGCGCGAACTCCCGCCAGCCACTGACTTCACAGCCTTCCCGGGCGTAACGGCCGCTGCCCCCGTAGATCAGCCAGGGCGGTAGCGCCTCGGTGTCCGCCCAAGAAATCCAACGCCGGGCCGTGTGGAGCCAGTCGGCCGCGAAGGTGCTGCCCGATTTGATCTCGATGGCCTGCAGACCCGACGGCGTTTCGAACACCACGTCGACCTCGTTGCCGCTGCTGTCGCGCCAGAAGTGAAGATCCGCGGGTTGGCCGTCGTTGAATCGGCGCTTGAGCAGTTCGGAAACCACCCAGGTCTCGAACAGCGCCCCGCGGCTGGCGTGGGTCTCCAGGCTGGCTGCGTCACGGATGCCCAGCAGCCAGGTCATCAGGCCCACGTCGAGGAAGTAGAGCTTGGGTGTCTTCACCAGGCGTTTGCCGAAATTGCGGTGGTAGGGCGGCAGGCGGGCGACCAGATAGCTGGCCTCCAGCACGGACAGCCAGTCCCTGGCGGTGACACCGGAGATGCCACAGTCATTGCCCAGAGCAGTCAGGTTGAGCAGTTGGCCGGATCTGGCTGCGCACATGCGCACGAAGCGCTGGAACTGGGCGAGATCGCGCACCGCAATCAGCTGGCGCACATCGCGCTCCAGATAGGTCGCCACGTAGTTGGCGAACCAGTCCGAGGGCGCCAGGTCCCGGTCATACAGCGCAGGGTAGCCGCCGCGCCACAGCTGCGTTTCCAGCCGCAGCGGCAGTCCATCGATCCCCAGTTCGATGCCGGACAGCGGCAGCAACTCGACGCGGCCGACGCGGCCTGCCAGCGATTGCGTCATCCCGGCGATCAGGTCGAATTGGGCCGAACCGGTCAGCACGAACTCGCCCATGCGGCGGTTCTCGTCCACCCGTTGCTGCAACCAGGACAGCAGGTCGGGACAGCGTTGAACTTCGTCGAGAACCGCCCCTGCGCTGAAGCGGGCCAGGAAGCGGCGCGGGTCTGCGGCCGCGAACTCGCGTTCTTCGGGGTTTTCCAGCGACACATAGGGCAAGTGTGCGAAGGCCGCGCGGGCCAGCGTCGTCTTGCCGGACTGGCGGGGCCCCGTCAGTGCCACAACGGGAAACCCGCGTGCGAGCCGCTCCAGCGTGGACAGGGCACTGCGCGGGATCATGGTGGCCTTGCAAATCTAAAGTTAAACTTTGGATTTGCAATGATAGTGGCTCCGAGTGAGGGGCCAGCTTTAAGCCGCTGGTGTCGCCCCCAGCTCCGTCTGCTGCCGCGTGGCCAGCTCGGCATCGAGCGCCGCGGCCTTTTGCACCGCCGGCCGGGCGTTGAAGCGTGCCGTGTAGGCCTGCACCTCGGGGCCGTCGGGGAAGAGCTGGAAGGCCACCATCCACGTCAGGGCCTTGCCCCAGAGCAGGTCCGCGGCAGTGAAGCGCTCGCCCAACAGCCAGGGGCCGCGCGCCAGTTGCTGCTGAACGGTGGCGATCACCTCCTCGGCGCTGCCGTAAGGCGACTGCATGTGGGGCCCGGGCTCGCGCTTCAGGGCGCGGTCGGTCAGCGCCGGCTCGAAGCAGGAACCATAGAACGCCAGCCAGCGCAGGTAGGGGCCGCGCAGCGGGTCACCGACGGCGGGCGACAGGCCGGCCTCGGGGTAGAGCTCGGCGGCGTACTGGTAGATGGCGGGCTGCTCGGTGACCAGCGCGTCGCCATGCAGCAACGCCGGCACCTTGCCCATGGGGTTGACCGCCAGGTAGGCCGGCTGGCGCTGGTCACCACGGCGCAGGTTCAGCAGCTTCAGCTCGTAGTCGGCGCCGAGCTCCTCCAGCAGGGTCAGCACGCCGGTGGAGCGGCTGTTGGGGGCGTGGAAGAGGATGAGGTGGCGGTTGCTGCTCATGGTTCAGTTCCTCTGAATCGAAACCCAAACATAGGTGAATTTACCTTAAACGAAGCGCTGCCTACATTGAAGGCACCGGGTCGTCATCTCTCGCGTCTCTCCCTCTCCTTCCTGCGTTCGGCGGCCCGGCTTTTCAGCCTTCCATCCTGCGTGCCGCCATGAACTTCCGCATCGCCCCCAGCATCCTCTCGGCCGACTTTGCCCGTCTGGGTGAGGAGGTGCGCAACGTCATCGCCGCCGGCGCGGACTGGATCCACTTCGACGTGATGGACAACCATTACGTCCCCAACCTCACCGTCGGCCCGGCCGTGGCCCAGGCGATCAAGCCGCACTGCCGTCGGCCGGACGGCACGCCGGTGCCGCTGGACGTGCACCTGATGGTGCAGCCAGTGGATGCACTGGCGCTGGAATTTGCCAAGGCGGGCGCGGACATCATCACCTTCCACCCCGACGCCAGCACGCACGTCGACCGCACGCTGCAGCTGATCCGCGGCGCCGGCTGCCAGGCCGGGCTGGTGTTCAACCCGGCGATGCCCATCGACCTGCTGGAGTGGACGCTCGACCAGGTCGACGTCGTCCTGCTGATGAGCGTGAACCCGGGCTTCGGCGGCCAGAGCTTCATCGACAGCACGCTGCGCAAGGCCGAGCAGGTGCGCAAGCTGATCGAAGCGTCGGGGCGCGACATCCGCCTGGAGATCGACGGCGGCGTCAAGGTCGACAACATCCGCCGCGTGGCCGAGGCCGGCGCCGACACCTTCGTCGCCGGCAGCGCGATCTTCGGCAAGCCGGACTACCGCGCCGTGATCGACGCGATGCGCGCCGAGCTCGAAGGCGCCCGCCCGTAGTCCCTCCCCCTCGCCCCCAAGAAATCCGACGACAACCGAGTGAGCCTCCCACCATGCCTCTGTCCAGCCGGTCCACGCTGACCCAGTACCTCATCGCCCAGCGGCGCCGCTTCCCCGGCGCCAGCGGGGATCTGAACGCCCTGATCCTGGATGTGTCGCTCGCCTGCAAGGCGATCGCGCGCACCGTGGCCTTCGGCGAGCTGGCCGATGGGCTGGGCTCGGCGCTGAATGCCACGGTTGGCGCCGCGGTGGGCGGCCAGACCAACGTGCAGGGTGAGGTGCAGAAACCGCTGGACGTGCTGTCCAACGAGGTCTTCCTGCGCCGCAACGAGTGGTCCGGCACGCTGGCGGGCATGGCCTCCGA
>DAOLLE010000297.1:0-4745 GCA_035331205.1 Burkholderiaceae bacterium | reverse complement strand
CCGCGTTGTCACCGGCGACCGCGTCGACGCGCTGGAGATCAAGTCCAAGGACGCGGTGGTCGCCGGTGACAACGCGGGCAGTTTCCGCCTGCCGGGCTCGGAAACGTCGGTGCGGGTCTACGGCTACGCCGAGGCCCACCTGATCCAGGACCTGGGCAAGCCCGGGCCCAGTGACTACTTCACCGACCTGATGTCGCAGCCGCTGGACAGTGACAGCAGCGTCAAGAAGGGCCGCAGCAAGCTGACCGCCAGTACCTCGCGCTTTGGCTTCGAAAGCTCCACACCGACGGGCGCCGGTTCCTTTTCGACCAAGGTCGAGGCCGACTTCTACAGCTACAGCGACGGCAACCGCAACCGCCTGCGCCTGCGCCACGCCTATGGCGAGTACGCTGGTTGGCTGGTCGGCCAGACTTGGTCCACCTTCATGGACCTGGACGACCTGCCCGAGACGGTGGACTTCAACGGCCCGATCGGCTCGCCTTTCTCGCGCCGCACGATGATCCGCTACACCTGGGGTGACGCCAAGGCCGGCTACAAGCTGACCGGTGCGCTGGAGGACCCGGAAAGCGGTGCGCGCGTGCCGAACGTCGTGCTGCGGGCCGACAAGAGCTTCGACTGGGGAGCGGTCAACCTGCGGCTGCTCAGCCACGAGAAGCGCTCGGGCGGCGAGTCCAAGCGCGGCTACGGCGTGGGCGTCGGCGGCAGCTACAAGCTCACTGATGCCCACTTGCTGATGGCGCAGTTCGCCCGCGTCACGGGCGACTACGACATGATGTACGGCTCGACCGGCTACATGACCGACTCGACCACCGGCAAGCTGCTGTTCGACAAGAACGACGGCCTGGTGGTCGGCTGGGCCTACACGCACAGTTCGGCGCTGCGCGGCAACCTGGCCATCGGCCTGAACCGCTCGCACGCCAGTGACGCCTACGTTGCCGAAAGCAAGGCGGCCGATTGGGAGCAATCGAAGCGCCTGCTGCAGGTTCACGTCGGCGCGATCTACACGCCGATCAAGAACGTCGAGCTGGGCGCGGAATACATCCGCGGCCTGCGCAAGACCTTCGCGGGCGAGACGGGCACGCTGTCGCGCATCGACCTGATGGGCCGCTACTCGTTCTGATCGCCCTCGCGTGAAGGCCGCGCCGGGTGAATCCGGCCGGCCTGCGGTTTGAATCAGCGCGCGGCGGCGACCCGCTCGCGCAGCAGCGGCAGCAGCTGCACCGCCAGGATGCAGCTCAGGATCAGCGCGCAGCCCGCCCAGCCGGCGCTGCTGAGGCGGTCGCCCATCAGCGCATAGCCGAACAGCGCGGCGAACACCGTCTCCGACGACAGGATGATGGCCGCGTCCGCCGCCGCGGTGTTGCGCTGGCCGATCACCTGCGCGGTGAAGCCGATGCCCACCGACACCAGCCCGGTGTAGGCGATGTCGCGCGCCGCGGCCCAGAGCGCGGCCGGCTCCACCGCCTCGGCCACACCGGCCCAGGCCAGCGAGATCAGCCCGCAGACCAGGAACTGCCCGCAGGCCACCGCGAAGGGCGCGGCCATGCGGTCGGCCACGCGGCCGACGAAGAGCACGTGCACCGCCCAGGGCAGCGCCGAGGCGATCACCCACAGGTCCCCGGTCTGCAGCGCCACCGAGCCGGCGCCGGAGAGCATCCAGGTGCCGATCAGGCAGCCGATCGACGCGGGCCAGACCGAGGCGTGCGGCCGCCGCCCCAGCCACCACCAGGCCAGCAACGGCACCAGCGGTACGTACAGTGCGGTCAGGAAGCCGGCGTTGGTCACCGTGGTGCCGATGATGCCGATCTGCTGCATCACCGCACCCAGCCACAGCAGCAGGCCCAGACCGCCGATCTGCAGCGCATCGCCGCGCCCCGGCGCCAGCTGGCGCTCGCGCAGGAAGCGCCACTCCCGCAGCGCGAAGGGCAGCACCACCGCGGCACCGATCAGGAAGCGCAGGCCGGTGAAGGTCATCGGCCCGACGTGGGCCATCGCGGTGCTCTGGGCCACGAAGGCGGAGCCCCAGATCAACGCGACGGCGATCAGCAGCAGGTTGGCTTGAAAGCGGGTCATGGGTCGGGTCATGGGTCGGGTCATGCGGACCCGCTCATCCGGCCACGCGCGGCGCTGGCCGCGTGCGGTAGAACTGCATCGGCACGCCTTCGGCCAGGCGCTGCTGTTCCTCGCGGCGGCTCTGGTTCAGCACCGTCTTCTTCATCCGGCCGACCACGTGCATCTCGCAGGGCTTGCAGTCGAAGCGCAGCGTGAGCTTCTCGCTGCCGTTGACCAGCGTCAGCGGCTCGGCCTTGACGGTGCCCTGCACACCGGTCACGCCCTTGGCCTGCTTGGGGCACAGGCTCAGGCTGAAGCGCACGCAGTGCTTGGTGATCATCAGGCTGACCTCACCGAGGGCCTCGTGGCTCTCGTAGGCGGCCTCGATGACCTTGACGCCGTGGCGGGCGTAGAAGTCGCGCGCCTTCTGGTTGTAGACGTTGGCGAGGTAGCTCAGGCCGTCCTCGGGGTAGGGCGCGGGCGGCTCGATGGGCGCAGCGCGCGCCGGGCGCTCGTGGGCGGCCAGGCGAGCAGCGTCCAACGCGTCGATGGCGGCACGGCGCAGAGTGTTCAGCGTGCTGGCGGGCACGAACCAGGGCTGCGCGGTCGCAATCGTCAAATCAGCCAGATCCTCCAGGGCGTAGATCGTGCCGCCGAGCTTGCCGAGCTGCTCGCGCAGCGTGGCCTCGGCGCGCGCGGCGTCCTTCGGCGGCGCCTTGGGCGTGGGCAGGGTGGCGGTGACCTCGACGCCGGCCTCGTCGGTGGCGGTCAGCGCCAGGCCGTCCGGGGTGTCCGACAGCTTCAGCCAGAGGCCGACGCGGCGCTCCGCGCTCTTCTTGTCCAGCAGGCGGTCCCAGGCCATGTCGCGGTTGCGGCTCAGGAAGGTGTCGCGCCGCAGGTCCTTGTAGCTGGTGATCGCCTCCTTGGGCACGATCTGCCAGAGCCGCTTGCCGGCGTCCACGCAGCGCGCGGTGTCGATCGGCAGGCCCACCAGCTCCTTCTGCAGGTCGTAGTAGGTCAGCGCGTCGTTGTTGTTCAGCGCCGCGACGCCCTCGTCGAGCGCCACCTCGACGTGTTCGGCCGTCACCTTCGTCACCCAGCCCAGCGGCAGGCCGGCGTGCTTGGGGCTGTCGAAGGCGCCGATGTCGTCCTGGCGGCCGTTGACGAAGTAGTCGGTGCTGCCGCGGTTGAAGTTGCGGTCGGGGTCGGGCGTGAAGGTGTAGCTGCAGCGCCCGGCCGAGGCACGCGCCAGCTCGGGGCGCTGCTCGAGCAGCTCGTCGAGCAGCAGCCGGTAATGGGCGGTGAGGTTCTTCACATAGCCCATGTCCTTGTAGCGGCCCTCGATCTTGAAGCTGCGGATGCCCGCGTCGACGAGGGCGGCCAGGTTGGCGCTCTGGTTGTTGTCCTTCAGCGAGAGCACGTGCTGCTCGTGCGCGACGATGCGGTTCTGGCCGTCGGTGACGGTGTAGGGCAGGCGGCAGGCCTGCGAGCAGTCGCCGCGGTTGGCGCTGCGGCCGGTGTGGGCGTGGCTGATGTAGCACTGGCCCGAGTAGGCCACGCAGAGCGCGCCGTGGACGAAGAACTCCAGCGTCGCCTCCTGCACCTGGTCGGCGATGGCGCGGATCTCAGGCAGCGCCAGCTCGCGCGCCAGCACCATCTGGCTGAAGCCGGCGTCCTGCAGGAAGCGGGCCTTTTCCGGCGTGCGGATGTCGGTCTGCGTGCTGGCGTGCAGCTGGATGGGCGGCAGGTCGAGCTCGAGCAGGCCCATGTCCTGCACGATCAGCGCGTCCACCCCGGCGTCGTGGAGCTGCCAGACCAGCCGGCGGGCCGATTCCAGCTCGTCCTCGCGCAAGATGGTGTTGAGCGTGACGAAAATGCGGCTGTGGAAGCGGTGCGCGTGGGCCACCAGCCGGGCGATGTCGGCCACCGAGTTGCCGGCGCTGGCGCGTGCGCCCCAGTCCGGCCCGCCGATGTAGACGGCGTCCGCGCCGTGGTTCACCGCCTCGATGCCGATGTCGGCGCTGCGGGCGGGGGAGAGCAGTTCAAGTTCGTGGCGGAGCATGGCGGACGCGGTTCACAGGGTGCGCAACCCACCAGTGTAGGCGGGGCGGCGACCCGGTGACGCTCTGGGTCGGATCGCCTCGGCCGCGCCTCAGAACTCCACCACCTCGACCGTCACGCCCTTGAGGGCCAGCGCCCAGCGCGCCTGGGTGGCGTCCGCCCGGCTGCGGAAGGGCCACCACACGGCCTGCCAGCGCCCACCCTGTTGTACCAGCTCGGCGTGGGTGTCGGGCATCGCCGATGCCAGCTCTGCGGCGGCGGCCTGCATGCGCTGCAGCGCCACCTGGGGTTCGGCTTGGGACATCGCGGCGCGGCTGACCAGCGCAAAGACCGGGCCGGCCGGCGCCGGTGCTGCGACTGGCGCCGTGGAGGCTGGGCGGGCCAGCTGGGGGTCGGCACCGAGGCGGTCGGCCCTGCCGCCGCCGGCCGCGCTCGGATGCGGAGCGGTTGCTGCGTGGGCCTGCCCGTGGCTGTGGGCTGCGTCGGCCGCTTCGGGCGAGGAGGCCGCGGCCGATGCAGCGCTGCTGGCTGCCTGGGCGTTGTCGGCGTCGGCGGCGGCCGACGCTGCCGGTTCATGGCCGTGGCTGGACGCTGCGGAGGACGGCGCGGAGGACGTGGCCGAGGCAGCGGCC
>DAOLLE010000296.1:0-4765 GCA_035331205.1 Burkholderiaceae bacterium | reverse complement strand
GCAGCCGCATGCCGCGGTCCTCGGTGAATTTCTCGCGCGGCAGGATCTTGCCGCGGGCCACGCCGGTGAGGTCCGGTACCAGGCATTCGATCTCGGTGACGCGGTGCTGGTCGAGCCAGCCCTCGAGCTCCGCGAAGGTGAAGTGTTCCTTGCTGACCATGAAGATTCCCGTTGTCCATCCCGTTTGCTGCACCAGGGCACCCGGCCGGAGATGCGAGGGCCTTGTTGGGCGGCGCGGGCCCGCAGGCGCGCGCCGCCGGTCAGCGATCCGGTGGGCGGTGGGTGTCGCGGTAGTCCTGGCAGGCCGCACCGAAGGCCCTCAGGAGGGTCATCGAGACCGGGTTGTCGGCCGCCAGCCACTCCGGGTGCCACTGCACGCACAGCGCGAAGCCGGGGGCGGAAGAGGAGGGCAGGGTGGAAAAGGCCTCGACCAGGCCATCGGGCGCCAGCGCCTCGATGCGCAGACCGTCGGCCAGCCGGTTCACGCCCTGGCCGTGCACACTGTTGACTTGCAACTGGGCGCCGGCACCGAAGAGGGGTTCGAGCAGCCCGCCCGGCTGCACCACGATGGGGTGTGACGGCGCGTACTGCACCGCGGCGGGGGCCTCGGAGGGCGCGCGGTGATCGTGTTTGCCCTCCACGTCCTGAACCGCCTGGTGCAGGCTGCCGCCCAGCGCCACATTGGCCTCCTGAAAGCCGCGGCAGATCGCCAGCAGGGGAAGACCCCGGGCCAGGGCACGGGGGATCAGCGGCAGCGTCCAGTCGTCGCGCGTCGTGTCCAGCGGCAGGCTGGGGTCCCGCACCGCCTCGCCAAAGTGGCGGGGGTGCACGTTCGAGGGCGAGCCGGTCAGCAGCACGCCATCGGCGAGGTCGAGCAGCGCGTCGATCTGGTCCACCTCGACCGACGGCACGATCAGCGGCAGTGCCCCGGCCAGGCGCACCGCATCGACGTACTTCTTGCCAGCAACGTGAAAGGGATGCTGTCCAAGCATCCGGTTGCAGGCCGGGACCAGCACCACGGGCTGGCGGGACGGGAGGGGGGTTCTCATTGGGCTTGCCGCCGTGACCGGAGGGCCACGGCTCTGGGCTTACTGAAGCGACAGGATGATCCTGCCCGTGCAGGGAGTGTGCCAGAGGCGGTTTCACGCCGCCCACGGGCTTCCCCCAGTGGACCCCCGCGGCGCCGCCGCGCGCTCAGGCGACCCGGTTGATCGCGCCGCGCAGGGTCTCGACGATCTGGTCGATCTGGCCGGGCGCGATGATCAGCGGCGGCGACAGCGCGATGGTGTCGCCGGTGGTGCGGATCAGCACGCCGCGCTCGTAGCAATCGAGGAAGACGTCGAAGGCGCGCTTGCCCGGCTCGCCCGGCCGCGGCGCCAGCTCGATGCCACCGACCAGCCCGATGTTGCGGATGTCGATCACCTTCGCGCCGTCGCGCAGCGAGTGCACCGCCTCGGCGAAGTAGCCCTGCAATTCCGATGCGCGGGTGAGCAGGCCCTCCTCGGCGTAGGTGTCCAGCGTGGCCAGGCCGGCCGCGCAGGCCAGCGGGTGGGCCGAGTAGGTGTAGCCGTGGAAGAGCTCGATCAGGTGCTCGGGCCCGGTCATGAAGGCGTCGTGGATCGCCTGCTTGACGAACACCGCCCCCATCGGCACCGCGCCGTTGGTGATGCCCTTGGCGGTGGTGATGAGGTCGGGCGTGACGCCGAAGGTCTGCGCCGCGAAGGGCTGGCCGGTGCGCCCGAAACCGGTGATGACCTCATCGAAGATCAGCAGGATGCCGTGCTTGTCGCAGATCTCGCGCAAGCGCTGCAGGTAGCCCTGCGGCGGAATCAGCACCCCGGTGGACCCGGCCACGGGCTCGACGATCACCGCAGCGATCGTCGAGGCGTCGTGCAGCGCGACCAGGCGCTCCAGGTCATCGGCCAGATCGGCACCGTGTTCGGGCTGGCCGACACTGAAGGCGTTGCGCGCCGGGTCGTGGGTGTGGCGGATGTGGTCCACACCGGCCAGCAGCGTACCGAAAGCCTTGCGGTTGGCAACGATGCCGCCCACCGAGATGCCGCCGAAGTTGACGCCGTGGTAGCCGCGCTCGCGGCCCAGCAGCCGGGTGCGCGTGCCGTCCCCGCGGGCGCGGTGGTAGGCCAGCGCGATCTTCAGCGCCGTCTCGACCGACTCGGAGCCGGAGTTGGTGAAGAACACGCGGTTCAGCCCCGCCGGCGCGAGCTTGGCCAGCCGGTCGGCCAGCTCGAAGGCCTTGGGGTGCCCCATCTGGAAAGGCGGCGCGTAGTCCATCTCCGCAGCCTGGGCCTGGATGGCCTGGACGATCTTCGGACGCGCGTGGCCGGCGTTGACGCACCACAGCCCGGCCACGCCGTCGAGGATCTGGCGGCCGTCGTCGGTCCAGTAGTGCATGCCCTCGGCGCGCTGGAGCAGGCGCGGGGCCTTCTTGAACTGGCGGTTGGCCGTGAAGGGCATCCAGAAGGCGTCGAGGGGTGTGTCGGTGGGGGAGGCGTTGGTGTTCATCGGTCTTGGGCGGCGTAAGGGTCGCGGGAGGAGGGACAGGGCGCTTCGGCAGCACCCAGTCTAGGCAGGAAGGGTCGCAATGGGGTTGCGCTTTCGGGGCGGACTCTCCCGAGCCTGCGCCATAAAATGGCGTCCAAGCGAACCTTCACGCCGATTTATGCCGACAAGCCCGACTCCCCTGCAATTCGACGCCATCGACCGCGCCATCCTGCGGGAGCTGCAGGCCGATGCGCGGCGCAGCAACGTCGAGCTGTCGCAGCAGGTTCACCTGTCGCCATCGGCCTGCCTGCGCCGGGTCAAGGCTCTGGAGGAGGCGGGGGTGATCGCCAAGGTCGTCGCCCTGCTGGACCCGAGGGCGGTGGGGCAGGCGGGCACCTCCTTCACCATCGTGAACCTGGAGCGCACGTCGGTGGAGGCGCTGGCGCGCTTCGAGGAGGCGGTGCGCCAGGAGCCGGCGATCCTGGACTGCCATTACGTCGCCGGCGGCAACGACTACCTGATCCGCTTCGCCTACCGCGACGCCGAGGATCTGGAGCGTCTGCACTCCGAGGTGCTGGCCCGGCTGCCGGGTGTTTCGCGCCTGAATTCGATGCTGGTGCTGCGCACCGTCAAGAAAACGACCGCGCTGCCGGTCTGATGGTGGCAGCAGAAACGCCAACGGCCACCGCGGTGGCCGTTCGTCGCAAGCCGTACCGCCGGGCGCTGGCAGCCAGGCGACCGGGCAGGGTTCAGGGTGGTCAGACGCTGGCTGCGCGACGGCTTGCGGCGCTCTCGCGACCGCTGCCCGGGTTCGCCGGCGCGGCCATGCGCTTCTTGGCCTCCGGGTAGATCAGGCGCTCTTCCAGATCGATGTGATCCAGGTACAACGCCTTGAACACCGGCAGGGCGGCGCGCAGACCATCGATCTGGTACCAGCTGTAACCCTTGGAGATGGCTTCGAGCTGCGGCTCCAGTTCGAGCCAGTCCTCCTCGAGCCAGCCGTGGTCCTGCTGCAGGCGCTGCACATGCTGCACCAGCTCGGTGTCGTCACTGGCCAGCAGCGCCGGGAAGACCGTGCGCTCTTCGTCCAGGTGGTGCTGGCGGCTGTTCTCGTTGAAGAATTTAATGATGCCCACGGCCAGGGCCTGTGCCGTCTCGTCCGGACCGTTGTCGCCCAGGTGGTCGATCAGCGAGGCCAGATCGTCCAGCGTCTTCAGAACGTCACGGTGACAGCTGTCCAGCGCTTCGAAAGCGCTCAGCGCGGTGGACTCGATGGGGGTCGTCGACATGGTGGCTCCTGTGAAGCATTTCCTGGGTGGTGATGGCCCATTCTTGCCGCGGCGCAGCATTGCGAGTTGCGCAATGTCAACTTCTGCGTCCGCCCCCGGCGACCGGTTGATCGGTTCTGCCATCGCGCCGGCTCGCACCACCGCACCCTGCCAACGCGCGCGGGATCTGCACGGCTGCAATCACAGGGTTTTCACGGGTGCGAAATGGCATTTCGCATCGTGAAAAGATCCTGTGTTGCGCTGCCGCAAAATTTTCCATGGTGAGAAATGTTTTTTTGCATCGCAAAATTTCAACCCTAAGTTGTTGATTTTATTGTGTTTGATCTTATGTCTTATATAAGACATAAGTCTTCTCGTTTCCCCTGTGGAGCGCTACAGTTGCTGCCATCGACACCCCTTCAATCACTTCAGCAGATCGGAGAGCTTCATGACGAAACTGACCCGCGAACAACAGATCGCCGCCCTCGAGAAGGACTGGGCCGAGAACCCCCGCTGGAAGCTGGTGAAGCGCGGCTACAGCGCGGCCGACGTCGTGCGCCTGCGCGGCAGCATGCAGCCCGAGTACACGCTGGCCCAGGAAGGCGCCCGCAAGCTGTGGGAAAAGGTCAACGGCGGCGCCAAGAAGGGCTACGTCAACGCCTTCGGCGCGATCACCGCCGGTCAGGCGATGCAGCAGGCCAAGGCCGGCCTGGAGGCCGTGTACCTCTCGGGCTGGCAGGTTGCCGCCGACGGCAACACCTCCGAGACGATGTACCCGGACCAGTCGCTGTACGCCTACGACTCGGTGCCGACGATGGTGCGTCGCATCAACAACACCTTCAAGCGCGCCGACGAGATCCAGTGGAGCCGCGGCATCAACCCGGGCGACGAAGGCTTCATCGACTACTTCCTGCCGATCGTCGCTGACGCGGAAGCCGGCTTCGGCGGCGTGCTGAACGCCTTCGAGCTGATGAAGAACATGATCGCCGCCGGCG
>DAOLLE010000295.1:1707-4782 GCA_035331205.1 Burkholderiaceae bacterium | reverse complement strand
TGGTAGGCGCCACCGCCGGGCGCACCGGCCGGCTCGGCCCGCTCGACCGCCTCGACACCCGGAATGCAGCGCGCCGCCAGGAAGTCCAGCAGCCGCGGCCAGTCCAGCGGCGGGCGGTAACCCAGTTCGACGGCCCAGGGCGCCGATGTCCCGCCGCCCGCCGGATCGCCTGGCGCCCGAGCGCGCCGCAGCGCCGTCGGCGCCAGCCCGTAGCGGCTGTGAAACAGCGCCTGGAAGCGCCGCAGGCTGCCGAAGCCCGCCGCCAGCGCCACCTCGGTGGCCGGCAGGTCGCTGTCGGTCAGCAGCTGCTTGGCCAGCAGCAGGCGCTGCGTCTGGGCGTAGGCCACCGGCGTGACACCGAAGGCCGCGCCGAAGACGCGGCGCAGGTGGCGGTCGGTGATGCTCAGGCGCGCGGCCAGGCCGCTCAGCCCATTCGGCCCATTCAGCCCGCCCGCGTCGAGCTCGCCGGCGTCGATGCGCTGCGCCGCGGCCCAGGCCAGGCGCTCGGGCATGTCGATGGGCGCCAGGCCGGGCGCCAGCTCCGGGCGGCAGCGCAGGCAGGGCCGGAAGCCCGCCGCCTCCGCCGCCGCCGGGTGGCCGAAGAAGCGGCAGTTCGCCGCCTTGGGGGTGCGCACCCGGCACACCGGCCGGCAGTACACGCCGGTGGAGGTGACGCCGACGAAGAGCCGCCCATCGAAGCGCGCATCGTGGCTGGCAAAGGCGGCGTAGGGCGAGACGGCGGGGGCGTTGAACGGTGGGCTCACGCAACGGATTGTCGCGACCGCCGCCGACGCTGGCGCGCCGTTTTCGGACCCGATGTCGGCGGGCCCGAACGATGAAGGGGCGCGGCGCCTGCACGCCGTGCCCCCTTGGGGAGGGATCACCGGTCCGGCCGGCGATCGGCAGCCCCTTCAGCCGGTGACTTCAGAGACCCACTTCAGCGCCGCCGCCGCGAGGCCAGCAGCCCGCCCAGGCCGATCAGGCCGAGCAGCAGCTCGATCGCGCCGAAGGCTCCGCCACCGCTGTCGGACTTCTCGGGCGTCGGCGTCGGCGTGGGCGTCGGCGTGCCCGAGGCGGGGATCACCACCAGGTCGGAGGCATTGCTGTCGTTGCCCCCGGCGGTGACCACCAGCAGACCGCCGGTCGACGTGCTCGGGACGGCAACGGTGATGGCGCCATCGGCCCAGGCCGTCACGTCCGCCGCGGCGAGCTGCACGCCGCCGATGCTGACGTGGTTCGCCGCGCTGGAGCGGTTCGCCGCGCCGGGGTCGACACCGAAGCCGCTGCCGGTGATCGTCAGCGTGCGGCCGACGCCCAGGTCCACCGTGCTCGGGCTCAGTGCCGAGACCAGCGGACCGCTCCAGGCCGTGGTGGTGTAGACCGCCGAGTCGTAGACGCTGGCGTCGTCGCTGGCCACCGCGTTGATCGTCAGCACGCTGGTCTGGCCAGCGGTTGCGCCGCCGGGCACCGTCGCGCTCACCGTCACCGTACCGGTCGCGCCGGCGTCCACCGTCAGCGTGGCGGGAATGCTCGCAACGCTTTCCCAGCCGCTGGTGCTGGTGGCCGTCAGGTTGAAGGTGCGCGTCGAGGCCGACAGGTTCTTGACCGTGAAGGTCTGCGTCAGCACGTCGCCCGGCTTGCCCGCGGCTGCGCCGGCGCTGTCCACCGAGACCGTACCCGAGGTGACCAGCAGCCGCGTCACCCGCTTGAAGGTCGCGCCGTCGGACACCACCACGCGGTACTGGGCCGCGCTGGCCGGCACCGCGAAGCTGCCGCCGTAGACCCCGTCGCCCGGGCGACCGTCGCCGTGCAGGCCGTCGTCGGCCATCGTCAGCGTGGTCACCGCCGCACCGGTCTCGTCGACCACCTTGAAGGTCAGCTTGGCGCTGTCGAAGGGGTAGACACGCGCCGGCAGGCTGGCGCTGCCGCTCTCACCACTGGATGGGTGTGGCGAGCTCAGCGCCGTCGGCGGGTTCATCCCCGACAGGGCCACCGCCACCGGCAGCCTGGCGCCCACACCGGCGGTCGTGTCACCGGCCAGGTCGGCGCTGAAATCGCTCACCGCGGAGACGCTGAGCAGGTAGTCGCCGTCGACCGACGACGCCACGGTGTAGGTTCCCACCTTCAGCGCGGGCGCCTTCACCACGATCATCTTGCTGTCGCCCGCGGCGACTTCGGTGACGCCATCGACGCCGGTCGCCAGCGCCACGCCGTCCGGGCCGGTCACCGCCAGCGTGCCGGTCCGGTCCTTGGGCACGTTGATCAGGAACTTCACCGCGGTGACGCTGCTGTCGACCGGGACGGTGTTGCTGTGCGAGCCGCTGGCGAGCTTGACGCGCTCGATCAGGCTGTTGGCGCCCATCTCCTCGACGATCGCGGTGGTCGCACCTGCCAGCGTGCTGCCGGTCACCGTGAAGTACAGGCCGCCGGTCTGCGCCGACAGCAGCCGCCCGGCGGTCCAGGCCGAGACATCCGCGGCCGGGTCGACCGCCAGGGTCTTCACACTGGCCGCACTGGCAGCGCTGCCAGCACCGCCAACGGACTTGACGTAGGGCATCGAATCGGCCTGCGTGCTGCTGCGCGTGCGCAGAATGCTCTTGCTGCCGCGCGCGGCGGCGGTGGCCTCTTCACTGCAGGCGCCCAGGATGGTCGAGTGCAACACGTTGCCCGCCATCGACAGCTTGAACGCGGTGCTGAGCATGCGGCCCACGCCACCGTGCGAGTCGGCGTCGGTCATCCACCAGATCTCGCTGCCAGGAGCCTTCTCGGCGGCCATGTCCAGCGCGCCGTAGCCTTCTTCGGTGCAATCGCCGCCACCATAGGCCCCCAGTGCGCCGATCCAGGTCTTGATCTGTGCGCTGTCGAGCGTCGAGCCGACGTAGGTGACGTCGTCCTTGTAGGTGATCAGCGCGTACTTCGTGAAGCGGTTGGCCGCCGCGTACCCATCGACCTGGGCCGTGAGGACGGAGCGCACCGAGGCGATGTCGTCGCCCATGCTGCCGGTGTCGTCGACCACATAGGTCACCTTCTTGGGCTTGACCACCAGCGAGTGCGTCCAGGTGCGCGCGGCGGTGG
>DAOLLE010000295.1:0-1607 GCA_035331205.1 Burkholderiaceae bacterium | reverse complement strand
GCCTCGATCGAGCCATCGGCGCCCCACATCGCGTTGGCCTGGTTGCACACCGCCTTGTTGCCGGCGGTGAGCGCACCGGTGCCATCCAGGCCGCAGCAGTCGGCCGCGCCCCAGGCGTTCTTGCCACGCGCCCACTCGGCGATCTGGCACATCGATGGCGGCGCCTTGCTCGTGTACGAGAGCA
Source organism: Burkholderiaceae bacterium (assembly GCA_035331205.1). Lineage (GTDB taxonomy): Bacteria > Pseudomonadota > Gammaproteobacteria > Burkholderiales > Burkholderiaceae_C > Sphaerotilus. Next base: position 1,423 of record DAOLLE010000295.1, on the reverse strand, counting down.
CCGCCCGGCTCGACGCCGCCCAGCACCAATTGGTCTGCGGCTTCTGGCTCTGATCGGGGACGGTGAGCGTCTTCGCATCGGCGACCCCCGTGGCCAGCATCAGGAACAGTGACGCGGCGGGCAGCAGCCGGCGCGTCAGGTCATGGGATGTGCGTTCGTGCTTCATGGTGCCTTCTCCAGTTCCAGCTCGGAAAACCCCTGCATGGGCGCCGCGCACGGCCAAGCCGCGCGCGACGCTGCGACGGCGTCGGGCGACGCCTGCCGTTCGATGCTCGTTACATTCAGGACCGGCCGGCTTGGCCACCGGCCCTGGGCGCCCGGCGGCGTCCGGACCGTGCCGACTCGGTGCCGGTTCGGTGCCGCCTCATTGGCCAGGCGGAGCAGCGCCCCCCGGCGCCTTCGGCTCGGTCTGGCCGATCTCCTCGAGGGCCAGGCGCACCGCCTCGTCGCTCAGCTCGATGGCCGAAGCCTCGGTGGTGCCCTCCAGGCTGAACCAGCGCCAGGGCGCCTTCGGGCTCGACCCCGCCAGCAGCGCAAATTCGCGATTCGGCTCGTAGAACGCCAGCAGCCGCAGCCGGGCCCCATCGACGTCGCCCGCCGATTCGCCTGGCGCCGCGGCGGCAAGATAACCTGCCGCCTTCAAACCGGCGGCAATTCGGCTGGCGCGAAACGCGCTGCCGAAACCCACGGCCTCGGCCTGGCCGTTCGGCCTCAGCTCCACCGTCACCAAGGCCACCGGGCGGGCGCCCACCGATACTGGCGCCAGCCACATGGCCGGTGGGCCGGCCAATTGCCGCTCGACGGCCGCCCGAGTCAGCGGAGCCTTCGTCCGCACCGGCATGAATACCGGCCAGGCCGCCCCGACGCGCGCCTCAGCCAACTGCTGGCTGGTTTCGAATCCATAGTCCTTCAGCCGCTGTGCAGGGATTTGGCGCAAATACCCCGGCCAAGCCTGGCGGGCCGCTGCCGAGGCCGCGCTGCGCTGTGTTTGCATCGCTCCCTCCTGCGGCCCGACCGCGGAGCCCGCCGCCCGGGCGGACGGCGCCAGCAGGCCCACGCCGGTCACCACCGCCGCCAGGCAGGCCGTCAAAAGGCCTCGACGCAGATCGGCCCAGTCCATCGCATCAACGAAACGGCTCATGATTGCCTCATCACCGGCTGCACAGCTTTCGAAACGGCAGCGTCGTCCGACTCCTGGGCGACACACCCCCCCCGAAATACTTCGGAAAACTGCAATATCCGGAAAATCCGCCGCCGCCCTATTCGGCGTCGCGGCGCTCCGGCAACTGCAGGCGATATCCGATCAATACAGTTCGTTTTGTCGCAGCCTTTACAAAACACAATATGCCCGAAGCCTTTCGGTACCGGTACGTGTCAAGACCCGGGAGATCCTTTGGCCGCTTTTTGAACAAGGTGGGTGACT
>DAOLLE010000294.1:0-4801 GCA_035331205.1 Burkholderiaceae bacterium | reverse complement strand
GCCGAGGCGGCCTGCACCACCATCGCCACGCCGGAGGCCGCCGCGTCGACCGCCTTGCTCGCGGCCGCGTCGGCCTGCTCGGCCACGCTGCCCCCCGCCGCGCTGAACAGCGTGCGCATCGGCGGCGCGAACCAGAACAGCAGCGCCGCCAGGATCAGCACCGCCGGGGCGATCACCGTCGGACGCAGCCATTCGGGCGGGCCGCCACTGATCACGCGGCTGACCGGTTCGCGGTAGGGCGTGGCCAGGCCACGCGAGACGTTCTCGAGCTTCTGCGGCGGCGGCAGCGCACTGGGCAGCGCGCCCAGCACCGGCTGCGGGTCGAGGCCGAGCTGGCGCGACACCGACATTGCCAGCCCGCGCACGAAGGCGGTGCCCGGCAGGTCGTCCAGACGGTCGTCCTCCAGCGCCTCGAGCTTGCGCACCGGCACCTTCAGCAGCAGCGCCAGCTGATCCAGGTCGAGGCCCTGGGCCTCGCGGGCGCGGCGCAGCATCGCGCCGGCGGACTCGAACTGTGCCGTCTCGCCCGGCTCGGCGGGCGTGGCGGGGGTCAGGTTCGGGTCGGCGTCACTCATCGAACTTTCCTTGTTCATACGAGGCCGTCTCGCGCGCGTTCGGGAAGCGTGAACGCAGCTGCTGGGCCCATTCCTCGGCGGCGGCCAGGTTGCCCCGCTTGCGCTCGATGCGCACCGCCAGCCAGAGGGTCTGCGCGTTCACCCGCTCGGGCACCTGATTGACGCGCTGCAGGTAGAAGCGCGCCCGGTCGGTGTCGCCGCGGCGCAGCAGCACCTCGGCCAGGTTGAAGGCGGTGGTGGGGTTGCCGGCGTCGAGCTCGTAGCTGCGCAGCAGCAGGCGCTCGGCGGTGGCCAGGTCACCGGCGGCGGCTTCGCAGACGCCCTGGGCGAGCAGCGTCTTGCTCGGCTCGCGGTACTGCGGCACCGCCAGCGCGGCGGTGAAGCGCACCCGGGCCTCGGGGAAGCGGCGCTGGCGGCAGAGAAACCAGCCGTAGTTGTGCAGCGAGTCGGCATCGGCGGGCGCGATCGACAGCGCGCGGCGAAAGCTCTCGTCGGCCAGCGCCACCTCGCCCAGGCTGGCGTAGATCAGCCCGCGCAGGTTGTAGGCGCCGACGTTCTCGGGGTCGACCACCAGCGCGCGTTTGACCTCGTCCAGCGCGGTCACCGCCTGGCCCTGACCGAAGTAGGCCGAGGCCAATTCGAGGCGAATGCGCGCGCGCTTGGCCTGGTCGGTCTCGTCGGAGGCGGTGACCAGGTCGCTGCGCCCGGAGCTGGCGGAAGTGACGGGCGGCTCGGGGGTCGTGGCCGCGGCGGCACCGCCCTCCGGCGTCGACACGCAGGCGCTCAGCACGGCCAGCGGCAGCACGGCAGCCAGCAGGCCAGGACGCAGACACCGCCCCAAGGCGCAGGCCACCCGACGGACCGAAGCGAACAACAGCTCAGCCATCCGTCAGCCCCGCTGCTGCGCCGCCGCGCCCGCCGTCACACGCGGCAGCGGCAGGCGCACCAGGCGCTCCTGAACGCGGGTGCGGTCCTGCACCTCGCCGGCGAGTTGGCCGCAGGCGGCGTCGATGTCGTCGCCACGGGTCTTGCGCACCGTCGTGACGAGGCCGCCGTCCATCAGCACCTGGGCGAAGGCCTGCACACGCGCCATCGGCGAGCGCTTCAGCCCGGACTGCGGGAAGGGGTTGAAGGGGATCAGGTTGAATTTGCAGGGCAGGCGACCGGCCGGGCCGCGCGCGGAGACCAGCTCCAGCAGCGCGCGGGCCTGGGCATCGCTGTCGTTCACGCCGTCGAGCATGCAGTACTCGAAGGTAATGAAGTCGCGCGGCGCGCGCTCCAGGTAGCGCTGGCAGGCCTGCAGCAGGGCCTTCAGGCCATCCTTGCGGTTCAGCGGCACCAGCTCGTCGCGCAGGGCATCGTCGGGCGCGTGCAGCGACACCGCCAGCGCCACCGGGCATTCCTCGCGCAGGGTGTCGATCTTGGCGACCATGCCGGAGGTGGAGACGGTCACGCGCCGGCGCGACAGGCCGTAGGCGTGGTCGTCGAGCATCACGCGCAGCGCCGGGATCACCGCGGCGTAGTTCTGCAACGGCTCGCCCATGCCCATCATCACGACGTTGGTGACGACGCGGGGATCGGGCCCGGGCCGGCTCACGCCCGCACGGCGCAGGCTGTGCTCGGCGTGCCAGAGCTGGGCGAGGATTTCCCCGGTGCTCAGGTTGCGTGAAAAGCCCTGATGCCCGGTGGAACAGAAACGGCAGCCGACCGCACAGCCGGCTTGGGAGGACACGCAGAGCGTGCCGCGGTCGTCCTCGGGGATGAAGACGGTCTCGATGGCGTTGCCCGCGCCGACGTCGAACAGCCACTTGACGGTGCCGTCGGCCGAGCGGTGCTCGGAAATCACCGGCAGCGCGCGCACCTCGGCCACGCCGGCCAGCTTGGCGCGCAGCGACTTGGCCAGGTCGCTCATGCGGTCGAAGTCCGCCTCGCCGCGCTGGTGGATCCAGCGCATCAGCTGGACGGCGCGAAAGCGCTTCTCGCCCAGCGTGGCGCAGTAGGCGGCAAGGCCGTCGAGGTCGAAATCGAGGAGGTTGACCGCAGTCATGGGCAGGCAGGAGGGTTGGAGCGCACTGTACAGACTCGCGCCCCCCAACCGTGCCGCTGGGTCAGCGGCCCGCCGGGGGCCGGCGCAGATCAGCCGCGGGCGTAGACGTTCAGGCCCGGGAAGAAGAACGACACCTCGACGGCGGCGGTCTCGGGGGCGTCGGAGCCGTGCACCGCGTTGGCGTCGATCGACTCGGCGAAGTCGGCGCGGATGGTGCCCTTCTCGGCCTTCTTCGGGTCGGTGGCGCCCATCAGCTCACGGTTCTTGGCAATCGCGTTCTCGCCTTCGAGCACCTGCACGAACACCGGGCCGGAGATCATGAAGGTCACCAGGTCGTTGAAGAAGGGGCGCGCCTTGTGCACCGCGTAGAACTGCTCGGCCTCGGCGCGCGACAGGTGCACCAGCTTGGCGGCGGCGACCTTCAGGCCGGCGCCTTCGAAGCGGGCGACGATCTGGCCGATGACGTTCTTGGCAACGGCGTCGGGCTTGATGATGGACAGGGTGCGTTCGATGGCCATGTGGGGCTCCTGAAAAATGAAGCAAGGCGGCACCTGCCGCCTTGTCGGACAAAGCCGCTGATTTTAGCCCGCCGCGCCGGCCTCGCCGACCTGACGGGCTGGGCGGCACTCAGCGGCGGCGCCCACCGCGGTTCTTGCCCTGGCCGCCGGGGCGGCTGAAGTAGGCGTCCGCGCCGATGTAGCCCACGGAGGTCTGCATCGGGTCGGGCTGCTTGGGCTCGCCCTTGCGGCGCTGCGCCGCGGGCTGGCGGTCCTCGTCCATCGGCCGGCCGAAGCCGGCGGTGATGCGCTTGGAGCCCGTGGCAAAGCGCCGGTCGAAGGTCTGCTCCAGTGGGTTCGGGATGCGCAGCGGGATGTCGTCGTCGAAGTCCTCGTCGCCCCGGGCTTCGCGCTGCTCGCGCGGCTCGCGGGCGTCGCGCAGGTCGCGCTCACCGCTTCCGACGCCGAACTTGCCACCCGGACCCTTGCCGCGCTGCTTGCCGGGGCCCTGGCCTTGGCCGCCCTGGCCCTGACCACGCCCGCCGGGTCCGCCTGCCTGGGCCGACTGGCCGCCCTTGCCCATGCCGCCACCGTGCTGGGCGCCACGGCCACGGCCCTTGTCGCCGCGATCCCCGCGCTCGCCCCGTTCACCGCGGTCGTTGCGCTCAGCGCGCTCCGGACGCTCGCCGCGCTCACCCCGCTCGGCGCGATCACCCCGTCCCTGGTCGTTGCCGGCCAGGCGGCGGATCTGGCGCACGTCGTCGTCCTCCAACTCCACCCAGACGCCGCGCTTGAGGCCGCGCGGCAGCACCACGGTGCCGTAGCGGATGCGGATCAGGCGGCTCACCGCCATGCCCACGCTGTCGAAGAGCTTGCGCACCTCGCGGTTGCGGCCTTCGGTGATCACGACGCGGTACCAGTGGTTGGCACCCTCGCCACCACCGTCCTCGATGGACTTGAAGGCAGCGGACTGGCCCTCGATCTCCACGCCGCTCAGCAGCTTGGCCCGGGCCGTCTCGTCGAGCGTGCCCAGCACGCGCACCGCGTACTCGCGCTCGACGCCGAAGCGCGGGTGCATCAGCTGGTTGGCCAGTTCCCCGGAGGTGGTGAACAGCAGCAGGCCTTCGGTGTTGATGTCCAGACGCCCCACCGACAGCCACTTGCCACCGGGCAGGCGCGGCAGGCGGCGGAACACCGTCGGGCGGCCTTCCGGGTCGTGGTGCGTGACCACCTCGCCCACCGGCTTGTGGTACGCCAGGATGCGCGCAGGCGGCGGTGCGATGCGCACCTTGACCGGCTTGCCAGCGATCTTGACCTGGTCGCCACGGGCGATGCGCATGCCCACGTGGGCCACTTCGCCGTTGACCGTGACCTGGCCCTGCTCGATCAACTGCTCCATGTCGCGGCGCGAACCGATGCCCGACTGGGCCAGCACCTTGTGCAGCTTGGGCGCCTCGGGCTCGGGGCGCAGCACGCGCTTGCCGGACTCTTCCTCGGTGGCGACATCGCCCTCGCTGTCGTAGTTGCCACTGACCACGTCGCCGAAGCGCTCCTGCGCATCCACGCGCGGCAGCGCCGGGTCGCCCTCGGGCGGCGGCGCATCGCCGAGCGTGAACAACACCGGGGCGGGTTCGGCCGACTCGGCCTGGGCCCCTTCGGCCGCAGCGCTGCGCTCACCCTCC
>DAOLLE010000293.1:0-4818 GCA_035331205.1 Burkholderiaceae bacterium | reverse complement strand
GCCGCCAGCGCTACAAGGGCCTGGGCGAGATGAACCCCGAGCAGCTCTGGGAAACGACGATGGACCCGACCGTGCGCCGCCTGCTGCGCGTGCAGATCGAGGACGCCATCGAGGCCGACCGCGTCTTCACGATGCTGATGGGCGACGAGGTCGAGCCGCGCCGCGACTTCATCGAGAGCAACGCGCTGCGGGCGGCGAATATTGATGCGTGATCGGGCGGGAGTCGGGAGACTGACAGACGGAGAACTCGGTGCCAGTCATCTCCTACTTCTTCGGCATCTACGTCCGGATGTACCACAGCGACCATCCCCCGGCGCACATCCACGTCGAGTACCAGGGATACGAGGCGCTGGTGGAGATCGATTCCGGCGAGGTGATCGAGGGCGCATTGCCAAGACGAGCCGCGCGGCTGGTGCAAGAATGGGTGCTCGAACACCCCGCTGAGTTGCGCAGCAACTGGGACAAGGCTCGCCGGCTGGAGCCCCTCGACAGGATTGCAGGTGCCGACAATGATTAAGCTCGTTTCCGCGCTCCAAGCCGGTCCCCATCGGCTGCACCTGACGTTCTCGGATGGCTCGTCGGGCGTGCTGGATTTCCTGCCTCTGCTGCTCGCCCACGACACGGTGCTCACGGTGCCGCTGCGCAATCCCGCCGCCTTTGCGCAGCACTACCTGGAGTTGGGGGCGCTGGCTTGGCCCAACGGATTGGAGTTCAGCGCGCGGTCCCTACAGGCCATGCTCAGTGAGACTGGTCAGCTCAAGCCGTTGGCGCAGGCCGCCTGACACCGTCGGACGGCCGCTCGCTGCGGCGCCCCGGTTCTCCCCTGCAACGAGCCCAGCCCTTAGTGCCCCTCATGGATTGGCGCCTTGGGCCAGGCGGCGACTCACCCCAACCCGAACCGCCGCCCGTGCCAGTCCAGGAACTCGTCACTCGGCCGGTACCTCTGCGGCAGCCGGATTGGCTGGCCATCCAGCTCCACCAGCGCCCGCAACCCGAATGGATCGTGCATGGCGGCGAATGCTCGCCCCGATCTCCCGACCTTTGGCGGCCTGCCAGCCGGCACCGTTCAATCCTCCCATGGCCGCTCCTCGCTTCATCACCGACCGCCGCAATGACATCGTGGCACTCTGCCGCCAGCACCATGCGCGCCGGCTGGAGCTGTTCGGCTCGGCTACGCGGGCGGATTTCGATGCGGCGCGCAGCGACCTCGATTTCCTGGTGTCCTTCGACGAACTCCCGCCGGTGGCCTACTACGACGCCTTCTTCTCGCTGAAGGAAGGTCTGGAGGCCCTGTTCAACCGCCCGGTGGATCTGGTGGTCGAGCGCGCGGTCCGCAACCCCTACCTCAGGCAGCGCGTGGACGCCGGGCGGCAGTCCGTGTATGCGCCGATGGCGACGGCGTAGTCATCTGGGGGGGGGGCTACTGTCCGTGTGAGGTTTGGAATGTCAAAAGACAAGACCTGACCCCATCGCTCGAGAGCAACGCGCTGAGGGCGGCGAACATCGACGCGTGATCGGGTTGCCGTGCCGCGCAGGCCGCCGATGCTCCGGTCCGGCGCGGCCCTGCTCAGCGCAGCCGCAGCGCTCCTCTGCGGGCCAGCTGCTGCGGGGCCCGACGGCACGACGGCCCTCAGCGATGCGGCGATCCGCCACCAGTTGATGGACGAATCGCTGGCCGCCTACCGCGGCCAGTGCCCCTGCCCTGAGAACGTCATGCGCAACGGCCGGCGCTGCGGAAAGAACAGCGCCTGGAGCAAACCGGGCGGTCGCCAGCCCCTGTGCTACCCGAGCGACGTCAGGCCCGAGATGATCGAAACCTGGCGGCAGAGCCATTGAGGCGCCTGGCGACGAATCCTCCATGTACGGGAAGTCGCTTTCAACCTTGCACCAAGCGTCGTGAACAGGCCGGGCGATGCCGATTCACCCCAACCCGAAGTGCCCGCCGCCGGTGCCAGTCCAAGAACTCATCACTCGGCCGGTACCTCTGGGGCAGCCGGATTGGCTGGCCATCCAGCTCCACCAGCGCCCGCAACCCGAATGGATCGTGCATGGCGGCGAATGCTCGCCCCGATCTCCCGACCTTTGGCGGCCTGCCAGCCGGCACCGTTCAATCCTCCCATGGCCGCTCCTCGCTTCATCACCGACCGCCGCAATGACATCGTGGCACTCTGCCGCCAGCACCATGCGCGCCGGCTGGAGCTGTTCGGCTCGGCTACGCGGGCGGATTTCGATGCGGCGCGCAGCGACCTCGATTTCCTGGTGTCCTTCGACGAACTCCCGCCGGTGGCCTACTACGACGCCTCCTTCTCGCTGAAGGAGGGTCTTAGCCGCTGTTCAAACGCCCAGTGGATCTGGACGTCGCTCGGGCGGTGAGAAATCCCTATCCTAGACAGCGCGTGGACGCCGAGCGGCGGTGCGTGTATGCGCCGATGGGGGCGACATAGTCATCTTGAGGATGCTATCCGTGGGAGGCCAGGAGTAGCAAAAGACAAGACCTGACCCTATTGCCCCTCATCTTCACACCTTACCGGGTCGGCAAGGTGTTGCACTTCAGCCTTGAATCCGCCCTAACATCTGTATTTAATTGCCAGATTAATAGCCAATATATCATTGGCGAACGCCACAGGATTTAGGCTAGATGAACCGCCGTCTGATGTTATGGCAATTAACCCATAGGTCGAGTCGGAATACGACGTTAAGCCAGAATTCGTCAAATCTGTCCACGAAAAAGTTATTCCGCCTGCATGATCGTTCGAACGGATACAAGCCAATATATCATTGGCGAACGCCACAGGATTTAGGCTAGATGAACTGCCGTCTGATGTTATGGCAATTAACCCATAGGTCGAGTCGGAATACGACGTTAAGCCAGAATTCGTCAAATCTGTCCACGAAAAAGTTATTCCGCCTGCATGATCGTTCGAACGGACACAAGCCAATATATCATTGGCGAACGCCACAGGATTTAGGCTAGATGAACTGCCATCTGATGTTGTGGCAATTAACCCATAGGTCGAGTCGGAATACGACGTTAAGCCGGAATTCGTCAAATCTGCCCACGAAAAAGTTGTTCCACCTGCATGATTGTTCGAACGGACGCACAACTCTCCATCCCGATTAGCAGTGACGTTGCGAGTATTCATCGTGTGATTTCCCCTAGATATAACTTCAACACTTGTGATTTTATCCTAAAAATTCCCTGATTGCCATACATTTTGTGTCGAGTCCCGCAAGCTCATAGACCCGCTTGTTGAACAGTTCAGGCCGTTGGGCTTGCCAGAGTTTGAGCGCCTGAATGAGTGACAGGTGATTCAACGCCTTCTGGGGGATGCGGTGGTTGTACGTGGCCAAGTAATGCTTGAGCGTCGACTCCAATTCAGCGGCGGACTTGAATCGCGTTTGGCCGATGAGTTGGCTGATGCCGCCGTTGAATCGCTCGACCATGCCATTGGTCTGCGGATGGCGCGGCGGGCACAGCCGGTGTTCGATGGCCAGCTCTGCACAGCGCTGGTCGAAGGCGTGCTTGCCACTGGGCATGCGGGTCTTGCTGGTGAAACGGTCGGTGAACTGGCTGCCGTTGTCGGTGAGCACCGTCTGAATCTTCATCGGCGCGGCCAGGTTCAGGCGGCGCAGGAAGTCGGTGGCCGCAGCCTCGTCTTGGTGGGCGTAGATGCGCGGAGTCACGGGGTCAAGTCTCAATACTGTTCGTTTAGGATTCTTCACAGGAAGATCCCTCTTGGGGAACCCCATCAGTGGAAATCTGGTGCAGTGCTTAAGCGAACAGTCTTAGGTCAAGTCTTACTTTTTGCCTGTACGGCGAATCCCCATCGCCGAATCACACTCTTCCGCAGATGAATTCGGAACCCGGTGCAGGAGGTGTTCGAACGCACCGCGGGTATCCTGGGTCGCTTCCTTCTGCAGTTGGCCCTGCGTCAACGGGGAACGGGTGGCGCTTGGATTCGCACCAGAGTTTGCTCCGGCTTGCAGCTCCACGTACCCATGCTCGATGTTGTGGTGAAAGTCAGCGGGCAAGCGCGCCCAATCATGCACGTCGACCAGGATCGGCAGGCTGCTTTCCTGCAGGGCTTCCTTCAGGTTCAGCCAGCCGTCACAGGCGGTTGATAACCGCGTGGGATTGCGCAGGACCAGATCCAGGTCGCTGCCTTCGTGCGCGCCTCCGGTCACGCGGCTGCCATAGGCCCATACCTGTGCCTGCGGTACATGCGCGTGCAGCAGATCGCGCAGCAGCTGCAGGTGGCGAGGGGCCAATTGCAGGCGTGCAGCTTCTTCCGCTTCAAGACTGTGCATCGAACAACTCCTGCAACATTGTGCCCAAGGCCCTGACATCCTGGAGATAGGCCGGCAGGATCTTCAGCGTTTCATTCGCGAAGCCGGCGCCGTAGTCGTGCGCGGTGGTGTTGCGGTTGGCTCGGTAGGCCAGCCAGCGTTCCACACCGGGGATGTCCAGCAGCCCATGCCGGCCGGCGTGGCGCAGCACGTCGTTGAACACCAGCTTGTCGACCTCGCGCGGGCTGCCGCCGTAGAGCTTGAGCGCCTTGCGCAGCAACTTGCCGGTGGTTTCCAGGGACAGCTCGAAGCTCTTGATGGCGGCGTTGCGGTAGAGGTCATACAGCACCCCGTCAGGCTCCGGCTGGACTTCGCTCAGCTTGATGATGGCCTGCTCCAGTGTGTCGGCCGTGCGCCGTAGGTGTTCAACATTCAGGCTCACGATCATTCCTCAGGAAAGCGGGGGCGCTCGGTTTCTATTAACACGGCAATTAAACATAAGACATATTCATGGCAACACCAGCATATGAC
>DAOLLE010000292.1:0-4819 GCA_035331205.1 Burkholderiaceae bacterium | reverse complement strand
ATGGAGCTGGCGCTGGCCACGCTGGACGCGAACACGCACCTGCACGTGAGCTTCGACGTCGACTTCCTCGACCCCGACATCGCCCCCGGCGTGGGCACCACCATCCCCGGTGGGCCGACCTACCGCGAGGCGCAGCTGTGCATGGAGATGATCGCCGACAGCGGTCGCCTGGGCAGCCTGGACATCGTCGAGCTCAATCCGGCGCTGGACCTGCGCAACAAGACCGCCGAGCTCGCGGTGGACCTGGTGGAGAGCCTCTTCGGCAAGAGCACGCTGATGCGCAAGGGTGGCCGCGGCTGACCCTGTGTTCAGCGCCGGCCTCGCGTCGGGGCGGGCCGGGCGGTTGATTCGGCCGCCGCCGCTTCGCGCAGCTTGTCCTTCTTGCTCTTGCGGCGGCCCTTGATGCCGCCGTTCGGGTCCGCCGCGGTGGGTGGGGCGATCGCCGCCGGCTCGAAGCCGGGGATCTGCTCGCGCGGCACCCGCAGGCCCTGGCGCTTCTCGATCAGGCGGAAGTGCGCCTCGCTGCCCGGGGCGTCGGCGCAGATGAAGCTGACCGCCACCCCCGGCTGGTCGCCGTCGCGGTTCAGCCGCCCGGTGCGGCCGATGCGGTGGATGTGGTCGGTCGGCGAGCGCGGCAGGTCGTGGTTGACCACCACCTCCAGCCGGTCGATGTCGATGCCGCGCGCAGCCAGGTCGGTGGCCACCAGCACCGTCAGGCGGCGCTGGTGAAAGTCGGCCAGCACCTGGGCGCGCCGCCCCGTGCTGAGCTGGCCGTGCAGGGCGGCGGCGCGGATGCCGGCGCGCTCGAGCTTCTCGGCCACGTGCTCGCTGGCGTACTGCGTGGCCACGAAGACCAGCACCCGCTGCCAGCCCGCCTCGGCCATCAGGTGGCGCAGCAGCGGCGTGCGCTGCGCGCTGCTCACCACGATCGCGCGCTGGGCGATCTGCGGCGGCGCGGCGCCGTCGGCTGGGCTGGCATCGTTCCCCCGCACGTCGATGCGCAGGGCATCCGGGTGCAGCAGCTGATTCGCCAGATCTTCCACCGCTGGGGGCAGCGTGGCGCTGAACAGCAGGGTCTGGTGGCGCGCCGGCAGGGCCTCGCGCAGGCGGGCCATCTCGTCGGCAAAGCCCAGGTCGAGCAGGCGGTCGGCCTCGTCGAGCACCAGGCAGTCGACGTCGCGCAGGTTCAGCGCGCGGTGCTCCAGCAGGTCCAGCAAACGGCCCGGCGTGGCCACGACCAGGTGGGCGCCGCCGCGCAGCGCCATCATCTGCGGATTGATCGACAGGCCCCCCACCGCCAGCACCGTGCGCAGGGAGGGGGCGAGCTTGGCGGACCGCGCGGGCGCCAGTGCGGCGATCAGGGCCTGCGCGTCGTTGGCGATCTGGGCGGCCAGCTCGCGTGTGGGCGCCAGGATCAGCGCGCGCAGCGGGCGGGGCCGCCGGGCCAGCAGGTCGGGCTCATCCAGCAGGCGCTGCAGCAGCGGCAGCAGGAAGGCGGCGGTCTTGCCCGAGCCGGTGGGCGCCAGGCCCAGCAGATCGCGCCCCTGCAGGGCCGCCGGCAGCGCCTGCGCCTGAATCGGCGTGGCCTGCTGCCAGCCCAGCGTGGCGGCGGCGGCCGCCAGGCCGGGTGACAGGCCGAGCGCGGCCAGCGTCGGCGCGGCGCGGGTCGTGTCGGAAGGTTCGGTGGGCGCGGGGTGCACCGGGGAAGCTGCAGTCATGGGGTGCACGGCGGGCGGTCGATTCAGCGGGGCCGGGAGGCCCGGCAGGGCCGCGCAGTGTACGCGGCAGCCTCATCCCACTTCGTCATCCCACTCAGTCGCAGCCGGCGTCCCCGCCGTCGCCGAAATGGGCCAAGCAGGCCTGCGCGAAGCGCTCGCTGCCGGTGAGCGTGAGGGCGACGCTGTGCCAGCCGTCGGCCTCGCGCTGCACCTGCAGGTCGTGGTTCCACTCGCCGCCGTCCTCGGCGGGGCCGTGGCGGTCGCCGAAGTGGTGCCAGGCCCAGTCGACGATGCGCTGCGCCTCGGCCAGCGCCGGAGCCTGCTGCTCAGCCGGCGTCGAGGCCAGCCACTCCAGCACCGTCACGCCGTCGGTGGTGTCCACCACCTCGCAGGTCAGCCACTGCATCGCCAAGGGCCGCTGCCTGCTGTCACTGCATCATCGGGCAGCCCCCGCCCGAGCCGGGGCAGCCGCCGCAGCCGGCGGGCATCGCTGGCAGGGCGTTGTCCAGGCCGGCGGGCTTGGCGGGCACCGACAGCAGCTTTTCCAACTGGGTGGACTGGCACTTGGGGCAGGCCGGCACCGTGTCGGAGCGGACCAGGGTCTCGAACTGCTGGCCGCAGTCCTGGCAGGCGTATTCGTAGATGGGCATGGCGGGGTGTCTCCCGTGGCGATGCGCCGATTGTCGCGCGGCGGCTGGCGGCCGAGGTCGCCGCTCGGGCATCGCGGGTCGGCAGACCCAGCGGGACCGGAGCCGTCAGGCGCGCGAGCGCGCCATCCAGGACCGGGCGATCAATGCGCTGCCGGCCAGGATCGGCGCCAGCGGCCACCAGGCGCGCAGCGCCTGGGGCTCCACGATGCCCAGCTTCGTGCCGAGGATCACCGTACCGATGGCCACCAGCACGCCGCCGCCGATGCGCGATCCCAGGTGCTGCGCGGCCAGCAGCTTGGCCAGGCCCACGCCGACCAGGGCCAGCGGCCAGAAGCTGCGCAGCAGGGCGTGGTCGCCCTGGCCGAGCAGGTTGTCCGCCAGCGCCAGGCCGCCGATGCCGATGGCGGCCAGCCCGATCAGGGCCCGGCGGCCGTTGCGCCGGGCGATAGCGGCCGGGGCGGGGGCGGAAGCGGTGTTCAGGGCGTTCATCGAGGGGATCATGGTCGTTGCGCAGTGGGCGTCGTTGAGGAGGGAGTGACGCCAGTGGACTGCAACTCGCGTCGCGGTGGCAGCGCCATCCGACGGAACGACGCCAGCGGGGCGCCAAGCGCCGCCCGCGGCGACGAACGGCCGCTGCGGGTGCTCGCATCACGGCCTCACAGGTTGCGTACGGCAGTTGCGAAATGCAGCACTCTGGCGGGGGGGCTCGCCACTAGACTGCATCGCCGAAATGTGAACGATTCCCGGTCCGACGACGGGCCCAGACCTCCCTGCCGCGATGACTGCTCCGCGTATTCCCCCATTCCTGCCGCGCTGTGCGTGGCTGCTCATCCTGATCGCCGCGCTCTCCGGCTGCGGTGGCGGCACGGACGCCGGCGACAACACCACCTATGCCTGGGCGCAGGGGGTGCGCAACCTGTTCAGCGCCAACCGCAGCTGGACCGTCACCGGCACCGGCTCGGATGGCGCCAGCTACACCACCACCCTGAGCTACGCGGCGTCGGGCAACGGCGCTTTCCCGGTGACGGGCGAACTCGCGGCGCGCGCTCTGCAGCGCTTCAAGATGACCTCGGGCAGCAGCACCGTCATCGACGACAGCTCGACGCTGTTCTACCGCGAGTCCAACCTCACCCTGGTCGGGCTGGACAACGGCGACGGCAGCTGCACCGTCGCCACCGCCAGCAAGGCCGTGCCCACGAGCGGGCGCATGGGCGCCAACATGGGCACCTACGCCAGCGCCAACGCCCTGGCCAACTGCGTGGACGACACCGCGGTCAACGGGCTGGACCTGTACGGCTGGTCACTGCAGATCGAGCGCGGCGTGGCGCTGCTGTGCCAGGACAACGCCTTCTACGACGCCAGCGGCAAGGTGGCCCAGGGCAGCGAATCGGACTGCGTGGGCATCAACCCCGACGGCAGCCTCAACGGCAACGCCCGCATCACGATCCACCAGGCCAACGGCTGGAGCTGGACGGGCCGCAATTACTGAGGCCACCAGGGCGACGGGCGCGGCCGAGGCCGCGCCGCTCAGCACGCGTCGCGCATCGCCCGGGCCAGCGCGGCCTGGTCGCGCCCGTCCAGGGTGTCGGCGGCGTTCTGGCGGTCGCGCGCGTCCTTGTTCTGGCTGAGTTTGGACTTGCCCACCAGCGACGTGATGCGCACTTCGATGCCGACGATGGCGCGCAGCATCGCGTCCAGGTAGTCGGCGGGCGCATCGCCCATCTTCCAGGGGACCGGCTCAGCCGCCTCGTGCTGGCGCGTCAGCCGCGCCAGCAGGCCGCGCAGCCAGCGCTCGTCGTCGTGCCAGTGCAGCGTGCCGTGCGCGTGCACCACCTCGTAGTTCCAGGTGGGCACCTGGCGGTGGGTGTCGTGCTTGCTCGGGTACCAGCTCGGCGAGATATAGCCCTGCGCGCCGCGGAAGATCACCAGCACCGGCGAGCCCTCGGCGCAGCGCTGCCACAGCGGATTGGCACGCGCCACGTGGGCGAACAGCGTGCCCTGGGGCCCCGCGGCGGGGTCGAACTCGAAGGGCAGGTGGTCCGCGTCGAGCCCTTCGGGGCCGGCGGTCGTGACCAGCGCACCCAGCGGGTGCTCGCGCAGGATGCGCTGCAGCGTCTCGCTGCGGGTCTCGGCGAAGTGGGCGGGCAGGTACATGGTGGCGGGTGATCGGAGCGGTGGGGGCGGCTCAGGGACGGTGCATTGTGCGCTGGCGTTGATCCGCATCGACCCGCTGCGACTGCGGGCTGGCCGGTCCGGGCGGAATCGGATTAGGCTGGGGGCCTTCGTCGAACCCCGGGAGCCGCGCATGAGCAAGCACCACGCCACCCTGATCCGCGCGATCTTTCACGACCCGCCCGCGCACAACCTGCACTGGCGCGACGTCGAAGCGCTGCTGCGCCACGTCGGTGCCGGTATGGAGCCGATCTCCGGCAACCGCCTGCGGATCACCCT
>DAOLLE010000291.1:0-4847 GCA_035331205.1 Burkholderiaceae bacterium | reverse complement strand
CTGTTCGTCGGCAGCGAGGGCACGCTGGGCGTGATGACCGAGATCACGCTGAAGCTCTACCCGCTGCCCGAGGCGGTGTCGGCGGCGATCTGCCACTTCCCCAGCGAGGGCGCGGCAGTGCAGACCACCATCGCGCTGATCCAGCTGGGCGTGCCCATCGCCCGCTGCGAGCTGCTGGACGCCAACGCCGTCACCGGCGTGAACCTGCAGAGCAAGCTGGGGCTGTGCGAGACGCCGATGCTGCTGATGGAGTTCCACGGCAGCCCGGCCAGTGTGAAGGAGCAGGCCGAGACGGTGCAGGAGATCGCCCGCGACCACGGCGGCGAGGATTTTCAGTGGGCCACCACGCCGGAAGAACGCTCACGCCTGTGGGCGGCGCGGCACAAGGCCTACTTCTCGGCGATGCACCTGAACCCGGGCTGCCGCACGATCACCACCGACACCTGCGTGCCGATCTCGCAACTCGCCGACTGCGTGGTCGCGGCCAAGCAGGAGGCCACCGACGCGGGGCTGCCGCACTACATCGTCGGCCATGTCGGCGACGGCAATTTCCACATCGCCTACCTGATCGACCCGGCCAGTGCCGAGCAGCACGAACGCGCTGAGGAACTCAACCGCCGCGTGGTGCAGCGCGCCATCGCCTGCGGCGGCACCTGCACCGGCGAGCACGGCGTGGGCCTGCACAAGATGGGCTTCCTGCTGGAAGAGGCCGGCGAGGGCGCCGTGGCGATGATGCGCAGCATCAAGCGCGCGCTGGACCCGAAGAACATCATGAACCCCGGGAAGATCTTCGACGCCGGAAATCCCTCCCCTTCCGATGGCGCGTGAGGTGGAGTCCCCCAATGGGCGGTCGCCGACCGTGGGCCGGGATGAG
The DNA here is from genome assembly GCA_035331205.1 of Burkholderiaceae bacterium. GTDB lineage: Bacteria > Pseudomonadota > Gammaproteobacteria > Burkholderiales > Burkholderiaceae_C > Sphaerotilus. Next base: position 3,973 of record DAOLLE010000291.1, on the reverse strand, counting down.
GCGGCTGGCGCGCAGGAGACCTCGGCGAAGTCGGCCCGTGCAGCGCCTGGCCGACTGACCCTGCTGGATGTGGCGCAGGCACTGGGTGTCAGCCGGACCACCGTCTCGAACGCCTACAACCGGCCGGAAAAGCTCTCGGCCGCTCTGCGCGAGGAGATCCTGGGTCGCGCCCGCGAGCTGGGCTACTTCGGCCCTGACCCCACGGCGCGGGCGCTGCGCCGGCGTGACCTGGCGGCGGTGGGCGTGGTCTTCCACCACGACCTGTCCTATGCGCTGAGTGACCCGACCTCGATGGCCTTCCTCAGCGGCGTGGCCACCGAGCTCGACCGCCGCCACCTGGCGCTGCACCTCATTCCCAAGATGGGGCGACGCCTGATGCTGGCGGCGGCGTTCCAGTCGATGGCGGACGCGATGATCGTGCATGCCGAGATCGGCCCCGAGTTCGTGCGCGAGATCACTGCGACTTCCAAACCGACGGTGCTGGTGGACGCTGTGGTGCAGGGAGTGCCGTCCGTGCTGACCGATGACCGTGAGGGGGCGTCGCGGGCGATGCAGCATGTCCTGAGCGCGCAGCCCGATGTCGTGATCGTCCTGTGTTTCGCGATCGGTGACGGCAAGCGCAAGCGCGTGTTGGCCCTGCGCAATCCGCCTCGCAGTGGCTACGTTGGCGATGAGCGCATGATCGGATACGCTGAAGCTGCGCGGGTGGCAGGTTTTCCCGCCAAGCAACTGCTCTGGCTGGACATCGACGACCATTACCCTGAATCTGCAGGCAGCCGGCTGGCTGCTCTGGAGCCAACGCTGCCGGCTGGTACCCGAGTAGCGATCGTGGCGATGAGTGATCGTCTGGCCCTGTCCGCGCTGGCCGAGACGCGCCGCTGGTCGCGCCAGCCGCCGGTGGCGCTGGTCGGCTTCGACGATTCGCCGGCCGCCGCCGCCGCAGGCCTGACCACGGTGCGCCAGGACAGCCGCCGCAAAGGTGAGCTGGCGGTGCAGGTGCTGCTCGATCGGCTGCCCTCGACGACGGTGCCCGTCGAGCTCGTGGTTCGCGACACCTGAGCCTCCGCTGGCGCGCACCATCCCCAGCTCGGAGGGGGTGTGGATCACCGTTGGAACGGCCGGGCATTCGTTCAAGCGCGAACCGCTGCGCAGCGAGTCGCGCATGCCGCGGCGACCATGTTGATCGATTCACAAAATTGGTCTATGGTCCGCATCTGTGAAAGCACAGCCTCTATCCACCGCCCATCGCACCCCGAGCGGGGCCGCTGCCGCAGCGAGGCTTGCCTCGACCTGGGGACGTCGCGTCGCCGTCGGCCTGCTGACCACCGCCACCGGCCTGGCACTGGCCGCCTCCGGTCCGATGGATTTCCTGTACACCCATGGCAACCCGCCGCGGGCCGACAACCTTGGGCCGCGTCCGCGAGTCTGGAAGGTCGGTGAATTCAGTGCGGTGCGGCTCGTGAGCGCTGAACCCGGCAGCCCGCCCGCCGAGCATCCGCTCGTGCTGGCCGCGGCGCGCTGGAGCGCCCTGCTGGCAACGGTGGAGCTGTTGGGCGAAGGCGATCGGCGTGCACCGCTGTTCAGTGCCGACGAGCTGGCCGGCCTCGCGCCGGTGCTCGCGAATGCGATGGCGGTGGCTGGTCCCGGCGACGACCTGCTGCTGCTGAGCACCGCGCGGCGTGGCAATCTGCTGTCCACGCCCCTGTCCGTCACGGCTCGCCTGTTCGTGCACGATGGTCGGCTGAACCTGATCGTGCACGACAGCCGCCGCGACGCCTACAGCGAATTCCGTGCGGTGCGCCTGGTGCCCAGTTTCGAGTTCGGTACCCGTGCCACGGCATCGGGCGCCCGTCTGCGTGCCGACACGCCGGCGCAGCTGCGGCGCAGCGATTGGGTGAGCTGGCCCCTGGCGGGTGTTGACAGCCTGCCGGCACCGACCCGGCCGGCCACCTCGGCTGCGCCGGTCGGCCCTGCGGGGTCCGGCGGCACGACCGACCCGGCCGCGGGCTCCGCCGGTCGGGTCCGCGACGCGGCCTTCTACGCCGAGCAGGAGGAGCGTCTGCGGGGGCTGCATCGCCTGCGCGACGCCGGCCTGCTCAGCGAGGAGGAGTTCCAGCGCAAGCGGCGCGCCATCCTCGACAGCCTGTAAGCAGCATGGCCAACCGGTCCGCTGGCCGCCCGGAAGCGGCGCAGGACGGCGCGCGTGCGCGCCTGGCGATCCTGACGTCCCAGGCCGATGCGGTCATCCTGGCGCGCCAGGATGCGTGCACCGGGCTGCTGCCCGCCAGCACCGCGATCACCGTGCATGGCGACTACACCCACGCCTGGGTGCGCGACAACGTCTACAGCATCCTCGGCGTGTGGGCCCTGTCACTGGCCTGGCGGCGCCACGATGCGGGGCAGGCGCAGCGTCTGGCCGATCGGGTCAGCGCGCTGATGCGCGGTCTGCTGGCGGCCATGATGCGCCAGTCGCACAAGGTCGAGCGCTTCAAGCACACGCTCGACCCCCTCGACGCGCTGCACGCCAAGTACGCCACCCACAGCGGCGAGGTGGTCGTCGGCGACGGAGACTGGGGTCACCTGCAGCTGGACGCGACCGCGCTGTTCCTGCTGGAGGCGGCCCAGTTCAGTGCCTCCGGCCTTTCGCTGGTCACCAGTGAAGCCGAGGAGGCCTTCATCCAGAATCTGGTGCACTACCTGGCGCGGGCCTGGCGCACGCCCGATTACGGCATCTGGGAGCGCGGCCACAAGCGCAATGAGGGCGTCGCAGAGATCAACGCCAGTTCGCTGGGGCTGGTGCGAGCCGCGCTGGCCGCGGTGTCGGGCCAGGTGCTGCGGCCGGGCGGACGGCCGATCGTGGTCCAGGCCGATGACATCGCGGCGGCCGATCAGGTGCTGCGGGCGCTGCTGCCGCGCGAATCGGCCTCCAAGGAGACCGATGCGGCGCTGCTGGCCGTGGTGGGCTTTCCGGCCTTCGCGGTGGACGATCCGGCGCTGGCGGCGCGCACGCGCCAGGAGGTCGTCGACAAACTGCAGGGCCGCTACGGCTGCAAGCGCTTCCTGCGCGACGGCCACCAGACCGAGCGGGAGGACCACCATCGCCTGCACTACGAACCCGGCGAGCTGCACCGCTTCGAGGGCATCGAGTCCGAGTGGCCGCTGTTCTTCACCTACCTGCTGATCGACGCCGTTCATCGCGGCGATGCCGCAGCCGCCCATGGCTACCGCGAGCGGCTCGACGCCTTGATGCAGTTGCGCGATGGTCAGCATCTGCTGCCTGAATTGTACCGTGTGCCCGCGCCGGCGATCGAGGCAGAGCGCGCCGAGCCGCACAGCCAGCCGCGCGTGCCCAACGACAACGTGCCGCTGGTCTGGGCTCAGAGCCTCTATCTGGTGGGCGTGCTGCTGCAGGAGGGCTGGCTGGTGCCGGCCGAGCTGAGCCCGCTGCGCTGGCCGCCGCCGCGCACCGGAGCGGCACCGAACCCGGAGGTGCAGCTGCTGGTGCTGGCCGAGGACGCGCTCGCACAGGCGCGGCTGGCGGTGCGCGGCCTCACCGTGCCCACGGCCGTGCAGGCCGCGCCGCTGCGCGTGATCGGCCCCGGGCAGATCGTGGCTGCGCTGGCGAACTGCGGGCGCTGCGATCGACTGGGGCTGAGCGGGCGCCCGCCGCTGCCGCTGGGTAGCCTGATGAGCAGCCGGCTCTACCGGGTCGGCGGCAACCTGCTGCTGGCACTGCCGGCGTTTGCGGACCGCGCGGGTGGCTACCTGGCGCTGGACAACCGTCTGCTGCGGTCGGCCGTCGAAGCCGAGCTCAAGCACCTGCAGCGCCACTGGCGAGCAGAACGGGGCCTGCCAGGTCAGCCGGTGCTGGTCTGGCCGGTCGGCAGCGAGCGGCTCGACGCACCGGGCGCCGATGCCTTGCTGGACTTCCTGGCGGAGGTCGCCGCCGGCCGGGTGCCCGCCTGCCGCTGGG
>DAOLLE010000290.1:0-4857 GCA_035331205.1 Burkholderiaceae bacterium | reverse complement strand
ATCGTGGACCTGATCTACGAAGGCGGCATCGCCAACATGAACTACTCGATCTCCAACAACGCCGAGTACGGTGAGTACGTCACCGGCCCGCGCGTGGTGACCGAGGCCACCAAGAACGCGATGCGCCAGTGCCTGAAGGACATCCAGACCGGCGAGTACGCCAAGTCCTTCATCCTGGAAAACAAGGCCGGCGCCCCGACGCTGCTGAGCCGCCGCCGCCTGACCGCCGATCACCAGATCGAGGTCGTGGGCGAGAAGCTGCGCGCCATGATGCCCTGGATCAAGGCCAACAAGCTGGTCGACAAGAGCCGCAACTGATCGCGGCCACGGCACCCGCGAGGGTGTCGCGCCAAAGGGGGCTGCCCGTCGGGCAGCCCTTTTTCGTTCAGGGGCCTGAGTTATCCTCTCGACATGACTTCCGAACCCGTGAGCGACGTCGCAGACGTGGACGTTGACGACGATCTGGCCGAGCCGCCCCGCCCGCGCCGCAAGGGCATCTACATCCTGCCGAACCTCTTCACGCTGGGCGCGCTGTTCGGTGGCTTCTATGCCATTGTGATGGCGATGAATGGCCGCTTCGAGAACGCCTGCATCGGCATCTTCTGTGCCGCGGTGCTCGACAGCCTGGACGGCCGCGTCGCGCGCATGACCAACACCCAAAGCGCCTTCGGCGAGCAGATGGACAGCCTGGCCGACATGGTCAGCTTCGGCGCCGCGCCGGGCCTGATCGCCTACGAGTGGGCGCTCAAGGGCCTGGGCAAGGCGGGCTGGATCGCCTCCTTCGTCTACTGCGCCTGCGCGGCGCTGCGGCTGGCGCGCTTCAACACCAACATCGGCATCGTCGACAAGCGCTACTTCCAGGGGCTGCCCAGCCCGGCGGCGGCGGCGGTGGTGATCGGCTTCATCTGGGTGATGGACGATGCCGGCTTCAAGGGCGTGTCGCAACTGCCCTGGCTGGCCTGGGTGGCCTTTGGCATGACCTTGTTCGCCGGGCTGACGATGGTCACCAACGTGCCCTTCTACAGCTTCAAGGACGTCAGCTTCAAGCGTAGCGTGCCCTTCGTGGTGATCGTCGCGATCGCGCTGGGCATTGCGCTGATCAACGTGCACCCGCCGATCGTGTTGTTCGGACTGTTCATGGTCTATGGGCTGTCGGGCTATGCCGTCTATGCGCTGCGCAAGTCGCGCGGTCGACCCGTCAGCGTGATCGCCACCTCGACCGACGAGCCCGACGAAGCCGGTCTGCACCGCTGAAGCCGGTAAGTCGGTCCCGGATTTCCCTGAGCGCAGCACGGTGCGCGGCCATGCTATAGTTTTCGGACGATGTCGACGCATGTCAGCTCCCTACTGCTATCCCTCCTAGGAGTGCCGCGGGTACGCTGATCTGATTCGTCCATTCTTTTCAGGATCACGGCCCGCCGACGTGCAACGCAGCGGGCCGTTTGATTTTCTGATGCGGCGTTGCCTCACCTTCCCACGAAAGAGCCGCCATGAGCGACAAGCTGATCATTTTCGATACCACCTTGCGTGACGGCGAACAATCGCCCGGCGCATCGATGACCCGCGAGGAGAAACTGCGCATCGCCCGCCAGCTCGAGCGGCTGAAGGTCGATGTGATCGAGGCGGGTTTCGCCGCTTCGTCGAACGGGGATTTCGAGGCGGTCAAGGCGATTGCCGACGTGATCAAGGAATCCACCGTCTGCTCGCTGGCGCGCGCCAACGACCGCGACATCGGGCGCGCCGCCGAGGCGCTGAAGGGTGCACGCCGTGCGCGCATCCACACCTTCATCGCCACCAGCGAGCTGCACATGGAGAAGAAGCTGCGCATGACGCGGGAGCAGGTTCTCGAGCAGGCCAAGCTGGCGGTGCGCTTCGCGCGCAACCTCTGCGGCGACATCGAGTTCTCGCCCGAGGACGGCTACCGCTCCGATCCGGATTTCCTCTGCCGCGTGCTGGAAGCCGTGATCGCCGAGGGGGCCACCACGATCAACGTGCCCGACACCGTCGGCTACGCGGTGCCCGAGCTGTACGGCAACTTCATCCGCATGCTGCGTGAGCGCGTGCCCAATTCCGACCAGGCGATCTGGTCGGTGCACTGCCACAACGACCTGGGCATGGCGGTGGCCAACTCGCTGGCCGGCGTGAAGATCGGTGGCGCCCGCCAAGTCGAGTGCACCATCAACGGCCTGGGCGAGCGTGCCGGCAACACCTCGCTCGAAGAGGTGGTGATGGCGGTGAAGACGCGGCGTGACTACTTCGGCCTCGAGCTGGGCATCGACACCGCGCAGATCGTTCCGGCCTCGCGCATGGTCAGCCAGACCACCGGCTTCGTGGTGCAGCCCAACAAGGCGGTGGTGGGGGCGAACGCCTTCGCGCACGCCTCGGGCATCCACCAGGACGGCGTGCTCAAGGCCCGCGACACCTACGAGATCATGCGTGCCGAGGATGTGGGCTGGAGCGCCAACAAGATCGTGCTGGGCAAGTTGTCCGGGCGCAACGCCTTCAAGCAGCGCCTGCAGGACCTGGGCATCGAGCTGGACTCGGAGGCCGAGGTCAACGCCGCCTTCGTGCGCTTCAAGGATCTGGCCGACCGCAAGAGCGAGATTTTCGACGAGGACATCATCGCCCTGGTCGCCGACGAGAGCGTGACCCAGGAGCAGGAGCACTACCGGCTGCTCGCGCTGTCGCAGCACAGCGAGATGGGCGAGCGCCCGCACGCCAAGGTGACCTTCTCGGCCGGCCACGAGGAGTTCCGCACCGAGGCCGACGGCAATGGCCCGGTCGACGCCAGCCTCAAGGCCATCGAGTCCCAGCTGCAGACCGGCGCCGAGCTGCTGCTGTACTCGGTCAACGCGATCACCTCGGGCAGCACCGAGTCGCAGGGCGAGGTGACGGTGCGCCTGCAGCTCGGCGGGCGCGTGGTCAATGGCGTGGGGGCCGACCCGGACATCGTCGTGGCGTCGGCCAAGGCCTACCTGGCGGCGCTCAACAAGCTGCACACGAAGTCCGAGCGCGTCGCAGCGCAGGGCTGAGCGGCCGCTGTCAACGCCCGGATCGCGGGCCGGGTTCCTGAGAATTGGCGTGTAAAACTGAAAATGCTCGTGAAATCAAGACGTTGCGCGTGAAGTTTGTTTCACCTAGACTGCCGCGAACCGTCTTGATGAATCTTGTGTGATGAGCCGTTTCTCGCGCCATGTTCCCCGGCTGCGTCGCCGCGCCAGCGTCGTGCTGGCCGCGGTGCTGTTGGGCCTGTCCGTCGCTCCCGTCGAGGCGGCGGTCAAGAAGCGCCCGGCGGCGGCCGGCAAATCGGTCAAGGCCACCCGTGCTGCGGCCGTCACCGGCTCCCCGCTGCGCCGCGTCTCGTCCAGGGCGCTGCTGGCCGGGCCGCCGTCGAGCGGGCAGATGGCCGGACTGCACCACACGCGCGATGCCCTGGCGCTGAAGTCCAGCGTGGCCTACGTGGTCGATCAGGACACCTCGGAAGTGTTGTTCGAAAAGAACGCCGAAGCCGTGCTGCCGATCGCCTCGTTGACCAAGTTGATGACCTCGGTGGTCGTGATCGAGGCCAACCAGCCGCTCGATGACGTGCTCGAAGTGACCGAGGCCGACATCGACACCGAAAAGGGCAGCCGCTCGCGCCTGTCGGTCGGTACCCGCCTGACCCGCCTCGAGATGCTGCATCTGGCGCTGATGGCCTCGGAGAACCGCGCCGCCAACGCGCTGGGCCGCCACTACCCGGGCGGTCTGGAGGCCTTCGTCGCGGCGATGAACCGCAAGGCCGCAGCGCTGGGCATGGCCGACACGCACTATGTCGAGCCCACCGGCCTGAACAGCCACAACCGATCCAGCGCGCCGGATCTGGCTCGGCTGGTCAAGGCGGCGTACAACTTTCCGCTCATCCGCGAGCTGTCCACCTCGCCCGAGCATGCGGTCGACCTGGGCCGGCGCACGGTGCAGTTTCGCAACACCAACGGGCTGGTGCGCAGCCCGCACTGGGACATCGGCCTGCAGAAGACCGGCTACATCGCCGAGGCGGGCCGCTGCCTCGTGATGCAGGCCCAGATGGCCGGGCGCAAGCTGATCATGGTGTTCCTGGACTCGGCCGGCAAGTACTCGCGCATCGGCGATGCCGAGCGGGTGCGCAGCTGGGTGGAGTCCAGCGCCCGGTCGGCCGGCAAAGCGAACCCGCCGACGCTGTGATGCATCCTGCGACCACCCATCGGTGATGGGCTGGACGGTCTGATCTCGCACAACGCCCGGAGCCACCCTCCGGGCGTTGGTCTTTCCGGGGCCGGAGGTGAGCTCAGCCGTTGTGGCCCAGTGCGGTGGAGATCTGCCGGGCGGTTTCGCGCAGGCGGTCGATCCAGCCCTCTTCGAGTCGGTCGGTGGGTGCCGAAATCGACAGGCCGGCCACGAGGCGGGACTGGTCGTCGTAGATGGCCGCAGCCATGCAGCGCACGCCCAGCTCGAGCTCCTCGTTGTCGCGCGCCAGGTCGGTCTGTCGCACCCGGGCCAGTTCGCGCTCCAGCAGGGTCAGGTCGGTGATGCTGTTGCGCGTGTGCCCGGCCAGACCGGTGCGCGTGGCGTAGGCGCGCACGCGCTGGGGGTCGTCGTGCGCGAGGAAGAGCTTGCCCACCGAAGTCAGGTGCAGCGGTGCCCGCCCACCCACCGCGCGCACCACCTGCATCCCGGAGCGCTCGGAGTAGGTCCGCTCGATGTAGACGATCTCGTCGCCCTGGCGCACCGAGAGGTTGACCGGCTGGTGGGTCAGCTTGTGCAGCTCGCGCATCGGCCCGAGAGCCGCGTCGCGCACGTCCAGGCGCGCCTTCACCAGGTTGCCCAGCTCCAGCAGCCGCA
>DAOLLE010000289.1:0-4866 GCA_035331205.1 Burkholderiaceae bacterium | reverse complement strand
CTGGCGCATCGCCCGCCTGCGCGACAACCCGGCCTGCGCCGACAGCGAGCACGCCGGCGCGGGTGCGAAGGACGATCCGGGCCTGCAGATCCACCTGAGTTTCGACCCGGCCGAGGACATCTGCGCGCCCTTCATCGGCACGTCGAAGACTTCAGGTGCGCGGCCGAAGATGGCCATCCTGCGCGAGCAGGGCGTCAACTCCCAGATGGAGATGGCTTACGCGATGGCGCAGGCCGGCTTCGAGGCCTGGGACGTGCATATGACCGACCTGCAGAGCGGCCGCGCCGACCTGTCGCAGTTCCAGGGCTTCGTCGCCTGCGGCGGCTTCAGCTACGGCGACACCCTGGGCGCCGGCGAGGGCTGGGCCCGCTCGGTGATGTTCAACCCGAAGCTGGCCGAGCAGTTCCAGGCCTTCTTCGCCCGGCCGGACACCTTCGCGCTGGGCGTGTGCAATGGCTGCCAGATGATGGCCGCGCTGGCGCCGATCATCCCGGGCGCCGAGGCCTGGCCGAAGTTCACCCGCAACAAGAGCGAGCAGTTCGAGGCCCGCTTCAGCCTGGTCGAGGTGCTGGACAGCCCGTCGATCTTCTTCACCGGCATGGCCGGCAGCCGCCTGCCCATCGCCGTGGCCCACGGCGAGGGCTTCGCGGACTTCAGCCAGCGCGGTGATGCGGCCCAGGTGCATGCGGCGATGCGCTTCATCGACACCCAGGGCCGGCCGACCGAGGTCTACCCCGCCAACCCGAACGGCAGCCCGGACGGCCTGACCTCGGTGACCACCGCCGACGGCCGCTTCACCGTGCTGATGCCGCACCCGGAGCGCGTGTTCCGCAATGCGCAGATGAGCTGGACGAACGGCGATGTGGCCGCGGCCAGCCCCTGGCTGCGCATGTTCCGCAACGCGCGGCGCTGGGTGGGGTGACGCCGCCTGCGGGCCGCCTGGCTGCCGGCGCGGGATCGCCGGTGGATCGGGGTCAGTTCGGGGCATCGACTCCCCGCGGCTCGGTTAGCGTGGCGGCCTGATCGACTGGAGGCTGCCACCGTGCCGATACCCGCTGCTTTTCGTCTCCTCCCGCTGCTGCGCTGGCGGGCCGTGCTGGCGCTCACCGCGTGGATCGGGGCAGCCGGCCCGGTCTGCGCGGGGCGGCCGTTGGCCACCGATGACGCCGGGACCGTGGGTGCCGGTCGCTGCCAGGTGGAGGCCTGGGGCGAGCGCGGCCATGGCAGCTCTGGCCTGGTCCTGGCGCCCGCCTGCGGCCTGGGCGAGTCGGTGGAGATCGGGCTGGAGCTGCGCCGCCTGCATGGCCAGGAACTGCGCCGCAGCAGCGCGCTGGCGCTGAAGTGGGTGGATCCGGACTGGCGCGCGGGCCCCTGGCGCTTTGGCTTCAAAGCCTATGGCGGGACCCAGCGCCAGCGCGACGGCACGGTCGAGGCGATGAGCACCGGTGCGCTGCTGCTGGGCAGCGTGGACCTGCGCGAGTCGCTGCAGCTGCACCTGAACCTGGGCGACGAGTACGACCGGGGGCTGCGCCGCCACCATGCGCACAGCCACGCCGCGCTGACCTGGGAGCCGGGCGAGGCCTGGCAGGTCTTCGCCGAGCTTTATGCGGCGCAGGGGCAGGGCGGCGCGATGCGCGGTGCCGGCCTGCGCCGTTGGCTGATCAAGGACCGCCTGGGCCTGGACCTCACCGGCATGCACGTGCCCGGCAACCAGGGGCCGACGCTGTGGACCCTGGGGCTGGGCTGGTACGGCGCAGGCCAGTGAGGCCGGGCGGCAGCTGCGCCGCCCTCAGCCCTGCCTGCGCAGGTGCCGGTACAGCGTGTTGCGGCTGATGCCCAGGCGCCGGGCGGCCTCGGAGAGGTTGCCGCCGCACTGGGTGATCACGCGCTCGATCGTGCGGGCCGCCACCGCGTCCAGTGCGTCGGGCGCTCCTGCGGCGAGCGTCGGTGCGTCGACCGCCCTCGCGGGAATCGTTTTGCCTAGTGGCTCGCCTCGGACCTCACCGCGCAGTTCGGCCACCAGATCGTCCGGCAGCTGCGGCCAGTCGATGCAGTCCGCGTCGCCGTCGAGCAGGTGCACCGCGGTGCGCAGCGCGTTGGCGAGCTGGCGCAGGTTGCCCCGCCAGCGGCCCTGGGGCAGTGCCTGCTGCAGCGCCTCGCTCAGGCGCAGCGGCCGGTCCGGGGCGAACTCGGCGAGCATCGCCAGGGCGAGCGCCGCGAGGTCCTGCCGCTCGCGCAGCGGGGGCAGCTGCAGCAGCAGGCCGTTGAGCCGGTAGTAGAGCTCGGCGTGGAAGGTGCCGGCCTGCACCGCGTCGGCCAGCGAGCGGCGCGAGCTGCAGGCCAGGGCAAAGGTCGGTCCCGGGCCCGCTTCGGGCGTGAGCTGGTGCAGCAGCGCGAGCTGGTCGGAGGCGCCGAGCTCACCGACCTCGTCGAGAAGGAGCGTGCCACCCTCGGCCTGCGCCAGCGCGGCGTGCAGCTCGGCGGCGAAGGCGCCTTCAACCAGTCCGGCGCAGCGCAGCTGGACGAAGCGGGCGTGGCGGCGCTCGCTGCTGGCGTGCCAGGCGCGCGCGAAGCTTTCCTTGCCGGCGCCGCTTTCGCCCAGCAGCAGCAGCGGGATGCCGCGGTCGCGCAGCCGCCGAGCCCGGTCGATCGCCCGGCGCAACACCGCGTCGCCGTGGTCCAGGGCCGCGAGGGCGTCGGACGGCGGCGCCTCGACCGCTGCGCCGCTCACGACTTCGCCAAGCACCAGGGCCGGAGGCAGCGCGGCCGGCCCGGTGGTCGGCGCTGGCGGCTGATCGGTGCCGAGCGTGTGCAGGCGGGGCACGCTGCCGTCCAGCGAGGCGGCGGCCGGATCGAGCCGGGCCCAGACCGGGCCATGGTGGTGGCTGGTCAGCGGGCGCGGGCGGCGGTCGGCCTGCTGCAGCCAGGGCAGCCAGTCGAGGCGCTCGATCTCGAACACTGCGTCGAGCTGCACGCCGTGCAGCTGGCTGGCGCGCAGGCCCAGCCAGTCGAGCGCCACCGCGTTGGCACCGAGCACCCAGCCGTCCGGCGAGACGGCCAGCAGCCCCTCGGTGAGGGTGCCGATGCCCTCGGCGTGGCGGTGAAAGCGCAGCCGCAGCGCGGCGTGGTGCACCGTGTCGAACAGGCGCTGCTCGATCATGCGCGCGCCCGCGCGCGCCAGCCCGAAGGTGTGCGGGTGCGCGCTGCGGTGGTCGCCGGAGATGTCCAGCACGCCCACCAGCTGGCCGGAGGGGTCGAGGATCGGTGCGGCCGCGCAGGTCAGGAAGCCGTTGCGGTCCAGGAAGTGCTCGGCGCCATGGATCACCGTGGCCGCCTGGTCGGCCAGCGCGGTGCCGATGGCGTTGGTGCCGCGCACCTGCTCGTGCCAGACCGCACCCGGGCGCAGGGCCACGCGCTCGGCGCGGTCGAGGAAGCTGGTGTCGCCCAGCGCGTGCAGCAGCATGCCGCGGGCATCGGCCAGCACCACCATCGAGCCGCTGTCGCGCGTCTGCTCGAAGAGGTATTCCATCACCGGCCCGGCGTGGGCGACGAATTCGCGCTTTTGGTCCAGCGCCCGGGCCAGCTGCGCGGCCGAGGCATGCGGCACACCGCCGCTGCGGCCCTCGGGCGTCAGCCCCCCGCGGCTGCTGCGCAGCCAGGAGCGGGTCAGCCGCGGGTCGAGTTGGTGCAGCGGCACATCCACGCGGCCACCCGCATCGAGCACGACGCGGCGGGCCTCACGCAGCTGGGCCGCGCTCGGGCGCTGGCGCTGTGTCAGGGAAGAACGGGTGTTGGACGGGGCTCCCATGTGTCCTCCAAGGGCGCACGCTCCACGCTGGCACAGGTATGCACGGCGTTTCCTAATGGTCGGGGCGAGGGCCGGTTTCGGGTGGATCGGCACCCCGCCCCGGCTGGGCTGTCACGCGCTGTGACAGATGCACCGGAGCGGGGCATCTTCTGGGGCGTCTCTTCGCAGGTTTCGGGCCAGCGTTGCGCAGAAAACGGCGCTTTCCCGCTCGAACCGGGGATCGGGCACGGCCGCTGCACTGGGCAGAGGCAAGCAGGGCCGAGTCGGCGCGCTCAGCGCCACAAGGCCTTGCGGACCTCCGTCAGCCTCTTCGATCGACCGTCACAGGAGACACTCCCATGCTGTACGCACTGCCCAACACCGCCGGCGCCAAGGTCGCCTACAAGCCCAAGTACGACAACTTCATCGGCGGCCAGTTCGTGCCGCCGGTCAAGGGCGAGTACTTCAACGTGATCACCCCGATCACCGGCCAGGCCTACACCATGGCTGCGCGCTCCACCGCCGAGGACGTCGAGCTGGCGCTGGACGCCGCCCATGCCGCGGCCGACAAGTGGGGCAAGACCGACGCCGCCACCCGCTCCAACATCCTGCTGAAGATCGCCGACCGCCTCGAGCAGAACCTGGAGATGCTGGCCTACGCCGAGACCGTGGACAACGGCAAGCCGATCCGCGAAACCCTGGCCGCCGACATCCCGCTGGCCGTCGACCACTTCCGCTACTTCGCCGGCTGCCTGCGCTCGCAGGAAGGCGGCATCTCGGAAATCGACGAGAACACGATGGCCTACCACATCCACGAGCCCCTGGGCGTGGTGGGTCAGATCATCCCCTGGAACTTCCCGATCCTGATGGCCGCCTGGAAGCTGGCGCCCGCCCTGGGCGCCGGCAACTGCGTGGTCCTGAAGCCCGCCGAGTCGACCCCGATCAGCATCCTGGTGCTGGTCGAGCTGATCGCCGACCTGCTGCCCCCGGGCGTGCTGAACATCGTCAACGGTTTCGGCCGCGAGGCCGGCATGCCGCTGGCCACCAGCAAGCGCATCGCCAAGATCGCCTTCACCGGC
>DAOLLE010000288.1:0-4876 GCA_035331205.1 Burkholderiaceae bacterium | reverse complement strand
GGCGGCGCCGCCGGCGCCGGAGCGGCTGCCACCGGCGGCGCCGGAGCGATCACCACCGGTGCCGGCGGCGGCGTGGGCGTCACAGCGGTGATGGTGGGCTGAGGCGGCGGCGGCGTCGCGATCTGCACCTCGGGCGGCGGGATGAAGGGCGGCGGCGGGGCCTCGAGCTTGGGCGGCGGCGGCAGCACGACCTCGGGCGGCGGAGGCGGCTTCTTGACCTCCTCGATGACCTTGGTCTCGATGGGCGCGCGCACCACCTCGATGACTTTCTTGGCCAAGCCGGTCATCAAGGCATAGATCACGAAGCCGTGGAACAGGATGACAGCCGCGATGCCAACGAAATGCTTCGTCGGGTCACGCTGTCGCTGACCGAAGTTCATGTCCTGGGATCTCCAGTTCGAAAGCGTCTGAGGTTAACAAAAATGCCCGCCGGCTCGTGACCAGCGGGCATGAGGAAACAAGTCTAGCGCTTTGCCTGGACTCAGAACGACAGGTTGAGCTTCGCCTGCCAGGTGCGTCCCAGCGGGCTGTAGTAGCGGTAGTCGAAGCCCAGCATGTGGGCACCGTCTGACCGCAGCGACAGCGGCGGATCCTTGTCGAACAGGTTCTTCACGCCGACGGTCAGCGTAAGCGCCTTGTTGAAGGAGAACGCGGTCTGCCAGTCGACGGTGTAGTAGCTCTTGATCTTCAGGCGCACGGTGTCCGCTGCCACGATCGCCCCAGAGGCATCGAGTTCGTACACTTCTGCCGGGAAGTCTTGGTAGCCCGACTGGAAGTTCAGGTTGAGCGTGTGCGCCCAGTTGCCCATGCGCAGCGTGTTGCCCAGGGTGCCCTTCCAACGGAACGCCACTTCACCGACCGACGGGTTGTTGTCGGCCAGCGTCGAGTAGTACGTGCCGCCGGTCAGCAACTGACGTGCCTCGCGCAGGATGTAGGTTGCCCGCAACTGCGTCTGCAAGGGACCGATCGGCGTCTCGTTGCGGCCGACGATGTCGAAGTCGATGCCCGAGACGAACTGCTTGCCGAGGTTGGTGGTGCTGCTGTTGTAGGCCAGGTAGGTCTTGCCGGTCACCGGATCGTTGTAGGTGGTCCACAGGTTCGCGTACTTGGCCGCGTTCCCGAAGGCCTCCGGCTCGTCGACGGACCCGAACGTATCCTTGATGCCCACCCACCAGAGGTCCGCACCCATCGACAGCTGATCGTTGGGCTCGAAGCGCAGGCCCAACGAGGCCTGCTTGGACTTCTCCGGCTGGATCGACGGAACACCACCCGTCTTCACGTCGTACTGCACGTTGCCGATGCGGCACTCAGCGCCCAGGCTGGTGGCAATGTCCAGCATCTCTTGAGTACACGTGTACGGCTTGGCGGTGACGCCGAAGGTCTGGAGCGGCCGGTACAACTGGCGCAGCGTCGGCGCGCGGAAGCCCGTACCCACCGAGCCGCGTACCAGCAAGCTGCGCATCGGCTGGTAGCGGAAACTCAGCTTGCCGTTCAGGGCGCTGTCGATGTTCTTGTAGTCGTCGTAGCGCATTGCGGCGCTGAGTTCCAGTGCCTTGGTCACCGGGGCGACCAGTTCGGTGAACAGGCCCATCGACTTGCGCGTCGCCGAGTACGGGATCGCGGCCGAGGCGTCGCCGAAGCGCGAGTCATCGCCGTTCGGGCCGCCCAGGCCCATGGCCGTGGCGCTCGGTTGCGAAGACACCGCATCTTCGTTGTAGTTCAGACCCACGGCGAGTGCCGCCGCGCCGCCACCGAGCTGGAACAGGTCGCGACTGACCTTCGCGTCGACCGACTTGAGCGTGCTGATCTCGCCGTCGTAGTAGCCGTCGGTCAGGATGGACTTGGCCGCCGCGATTGCCGCCGGGCTCTGGTTGCCGGGCAGCACGAACGGGTTCCACAGGCCGCTGGCCATCAGGTCGTTGAACGCGATGCCGAAGGGGTAGCCCTGGTTGAACTCGCGATAGTGCGTCTTCTGGTAGCCGACCGATGCCTTGTAGTCCCAGTCGGCAATGCGGCCGTCTGCGCCGAACCAGAAGCCGTAGCTCTCGCGCTTGTAGATCGCGGTCCGGCCGCCCAGATCCATCGCGCGATACGACACGGTTGCGTTGCCGTCGGCCGGGTTCCAGCCCACCTGGCTCAAGTAGCTGCCGAGCGGCCCGTTCGGGTCGATCGACAGTTCGCCAGGCACCGCCGCGATCGAGGCACGCGTGCGCGTCTTGGAGTAGTAGGTGTCCAGGTGCAGCGTGGTGTCCGGGTTGGCCTTGATCGCCAGGTTGGCCATCAGGTTGGTGCGGTCGCGCGTGGGGAAACCCATCACGGTGGATGCGTAGTCGAAGTAGCAGTCGCCCTCGACGTCCACGTGCGACGGCGGGCAGACGCCGTTGGCGGCTTCGTAGGGATTCCCGTATGTCCCGTCAGGCATGTTGACGTTGCCCGGGATCGACCGCGGCGACCCGTTGAAGAACAAGTAGTTCTTTCCACTCAGGCCGAACTTGATGATGCCGGACTTGGAGAAATCGCGCTGCGACGCGTACAGTGAATCGCGGCGATCGAATGACGCAGCCATCAAGACGTTGACGCCGTCCTTGTCGAGATCGCCGAAGCCCTTCGACAGCGCAAAGCCACGCTCCTTGGCGCCAGCCTTCTGGGGCTTGGTCAGAGAGAGTTCCAGACCACCGGCCTGGGTATTCTGCGCCGTGATGAAGTTGACCACACCCGCCACCGCGTCCGAGCCGTAGATGGCCGATGCGCCGTCGGTCAGCACCTCGACGCGCTCGATCGCCGACAGCGGGAGCATGTTGATGTCCACCGAACCGCCGGCCTCGCCGACGATACGACGGCCGTTGAGCAGCACCAGGGTGCGGTCGCCGTTCAGGTTGTGGATCGAGGCTTCCGCCGCGCCGCCGCCGCCGCCGCCGATCGCGTCACCTTCGGTGATGCCGCCCTGCATCGCCGGCAGCTTCTGGATCAGTTCGACCACCGAGGTCGCGCCGCTGCGCGCGATCTCGCTCTTGCTGACGGTCTGCACCGGCAGGGCACCTTCCGCCGCTACCCGCTTGATGGACGAACCGGTGATCTCGACGCGCTCCAGCGTCTGCTGCTGCGCCTGCGCGGGCGCGCTGGCGATGCTCATCGCGCCCAGCGCCGCCAGCACACCGGCATTGACCTTTGTTCTCCTGAACATGAGCTCTCCTCGGATTCCTTGAAAGGTTGATCGGTAGACCTTCCCTCGAGCAAGACACATGCCGCCTCTGTAAGCCGGCTATGTCTCGTCTGCGAAGGCTTGTAAACGGATTGTCACCACAGCGGTGCGGCAACTTGTCTAGGGGTTTCCTGCAAACGGTGCGTGCAACCGACACTTGCCGCACCCGGATTCAGCCCGGCGCCGGCATGGCAATCCGCGGCACCGCCGCCAGCAGCGTGCGCGTGTAGTCGGTCTGCGGCTCGCCCAGCACGCTCTCGACGCTGCCGAGTTCCTCGATCAGCCCGCGCTGCATCACCGCCACCTGGTCGGCGATGTACTCGACCACGCCGATGTTGTGGGTGATGAACAGGTAGGAGACACCCGTATCGCGCTGCAGCTCGCGCAGCAGGTTGAGGATCTGCGCCTGCACCGAGACGTCGAGCGCCGAGGTCGGCTCGTCGCAGACGATCAGCCGCGGCGACACCGCCAGCGCGCGGGCGATGGCGATGCGCTGGCGCTGGCCGCCGGAGAACTCGTGCGGGTAACGATCCAGCGCGTCGCGCCGCAGGCCGACCTGGTCGACCAGCGCATGCAGCCGCTCGCGCCGCGCCGGGGCGTCCATCTCCGGCCGCAGGGCGATCAGGCCCTCCTCGAGGATGTCGAAGACGCGCATGCGCGGGTCGAGTGAGCCGAACGGATCCTGGAAGACGATCTGCACCGCGCGGCGCGCGCTGCGCAGCGCCTCGCCGTCGAGCGCGAACAGATCCTGGCCCTCGAAGAGCGCCTGGCCGCCGATCACCGCCTGCTGGCGCAGCAGCTGCACGATGGCCTTGCCGGTGGTGGTCTTGCCGCAGCCGCTCTCGCCCACCAGCGCCAGCGTGCGGCCGGCCGGGATGTCGAACGAGACGCCGCCGACGGCGGTGAACGCCCCGGCCACGCGCTGCAACAGACCCTTGCGGATCGGGAAGCGCACCGACAGCTCGCGCACCTGCAGCAGCGGCTGCGCGGCCGTGTCGACGCGCGGCGCGTCGTAGCGCAGCGGCTGCGCCGCTTCGGCCGCGGCCGCGGGAACCGCACCGTGGCGGTACAGCAGGCAGCGCACGCGGGTGTCGCCCGAGCGCTCCATGTCGGGGATCGTGCCGGCGCATTCCGGCATCGCACGCTCGCAGCGCGGCGCGAACCGGCAGCCGGTGAACTCCTGCCACAGCGGCGGCACCGTGCCGCCGATCGCGGCCAGCGCACCGCCCCGCTTGGCGGTGTCGGGCAAGGCGCGCAGCAGCGCCCGCGCATAGGGGTGTCGCGGCGAGGCGAAGAACTCGGCGGCGCTCGCCACCTCGATGATCTGGCCGGCGTACATCAGCGCCACCTGCTGCGCCATGCCCGAGACGACTGCAAGGTCGTGCGTGATGAGCAGCAGGCCCATGCCCTGCTCTCGCTGCAGCTGCTTCAGCAGATCCAGGATCTGCGCCTGGATGGTGACGTCCAGCGCGGTGGTGGGCTCGTCGGCGATCAGGAAGTCGGGCTCGCAGGCCAGCGTCATCGCGATCATCACGCGCTGCTTCTGGCCCCCGGAGAGGCGGAACGGGTACTCGTCGATGCGCCGCTCCGGCTCCGGAATGCCGACGCGGCGCAGCCACTCGATCGCCTTGGCGCGCGCCGCCTCGCCGCGCAGATCGGTGTGGCTCTCGATCG
>DAOLLE010000287.1:0-4882 GCA_035331205.1 Burkholderiaceae bacterium | reverse complement strand
AGGCTTCCGGGATCATCATCATCGCCGCGTGCGCCAGCGGGTAGCCCGCCATCGTCAGCAGTTCGAGCGTGTTGTCGAAGGTAGCGGTGTCGGACTGGCCGAAGAAGCTGATCGGGTAGAGCTTCTGCAGGTCCTCACCCAGCACCGGCGACTTCATGACGCCCTGGCGGGCGCGCATCCAGTTGAAGTTGCCCTTGACGGTGTTGATCTCACCGTTGTGCGCCACCATCCGGTACGGGTGCGCCAGCGGCCACTCGGGGAAGGTGTTGGTCGAGAAGCGCTGGTGCACCAGCGCCAGCGCGGACACGCAGCTCTCGGCCTGCAGGTCCAGGTAGTAGGTGCCCACCTGATCGGCCAGCAGCAGGCCCTTGTAGATGATCGTGCGGCAGCTCATGCTGGGCACGTAGTACTCACGGCTGTGCGTGAGCTTGAGCTTCATGATCGCCGCCGACGCCGTCTTGCGGATCACGTACAGCTTGCGCTCCAGCGCGTCCGGCACGATCACGTCGGCACCGCGGCCGATGAAGACCTGGCGGATCACCGGCTCCTTGGCGCGCACCGTCGGCGACATCGGCATGTCGCGGTCCACCGGCACGTCGCGCCAGCCCAGCAGCACCTGGCCTTCGGCCTTGATCGCGCGCTCGACCTCCTGCTCGCAGGCCAGGCGGCTGGCGTGCTCCTTGGGCAGGAAGATCATGCCCACGCCGTACTCGCCCGGCGGAGGCAGGACGACGCCCTGCTTGGCCATCTCGGCGCGGAAGAACTCGTCGGGGATCTGGATCAGGATGCCCGCGCCGTCGCCCATCAGCGCATCCGCGCCCACGGCGCCGCGGTGGTCCAGGTTCTCGAGGATCTTCAGACCCTGCGCGACGATGGAGTGCGCCTTCTGGCCCTTGATGTGGGCAACGAAGCCCACGCCGCAGGCGTCGTGCTCGTTGGCCGGGTCGTACAGACCCTGGGTCTGAGCCAGCGCCCGCGCGTCGTCGGTCTGGATCGGGAAGGAATCTTGGGACAGCGGTCCCGGGGCGGCGGCCTGCGTCATGGCGCACTCCTGCTGATGGCGGAAAACCCGCGGAATTTACTGCAGTGCGGCAAAGGTCTCAACCCAAAATAAATAGGGTCAGACTCATATATTTGCCAATCGATTTTTGCAACCAAACTAAATGGGGACATACTTCAATGGACCAACAGCCGCAACGCACCACATTGGTTCATTCGGCGGGCAGCGGGCCGCGCGAGCGCCCTATGTCGGTGCGCGAGGTGGCCGTCCGCGCGGTCGCGGCTGCAGGGGCCGGTCCAGCGCCGCGCCCAGCGATGCAATGAACGTGCCGGAGCCGAAGGCCCAGCCCTTGTGGACCGCCTGCAACAGCGGCTCGCACAGCGTCGGCGCCAAGGGCTCGTCGAGCAGCCTCTGCCAGGCCAGCTCGCGCTCGAAGGGCGTGTTGCCCAGCGACCAATAAGCCGCCGGGTCGCTCATCCACCCCACCCGCACGCGCCCCAGGTGGTGGGCCGCACTCGACCAGGCCCATTCGCTGGCTTCAGCCACCAACCCCGCACGCTGCGGCGCCTGCTCGACCGCCCGCATCGCATCCAGCAGGTACCGCGCCGGCTCCAGCACCGTCGCCCGGTAGCGCCCCTCCCAGAGCGTGCCACTGCGCCCGTGCCGGCGGTTGAAGCCCGCGCCGTAGCGCCGCCCCAGCGACTGCAGCATCCGCCCCATCGCTTCGGCCGGCGACGGCACGAGCAGCAGGTGCACCTGATCGTCCAGCAGCGCATAGGCCAGCAGCGCCACCTTCTGCGTCGCCACCGACTCGCCCAGCGCCGCCAGGTAGGTTCGCCGATCCTCGTCGTCGAGGAAAACGGCCTGCTGGTTGTGGCCGCGCTGAACCAGGTAGTGCGGCAGATCGGGAACGGCGAGGCGGGGGAGGCGGGCCATCGGTCGGCGTGGCGCGAGGGGCGTGGAGCAGCGGCGGGGCGGTGATTCTCCTCCTTGCGCAGCCGGGGTCGGGCTGGGTCAGAATCCGTGCATCCGCCGCATGCCCACCCCAGCGAAGCCTCGGG
The DNA here is from genome assembly GCA_035331205.1 of Burkholderiaceae bacterium. Taxonomy (GTDB): domain Bacteria; phylum Pseudomonadota; class Gammaproteobacteria; order Burkholderiales; family Burkholderiaceae_C; genus Sphaerotilus. The sequence continues at coordinate 2,821 of DAOLLE010000287.1, read as the reverse complement.
GGGTTCCGGCGCGGCCCGACCTCAGGAGAACCAGATGAAAGCCACCAACGTCCTCGCCACCATCGGCCAGACCCCCCACATCCGCGTCAACCGCCTGTTCGGCAGCACGCACGAGGTCTGGGTGAAGTCCGAGCGCAGCAACCCGGGCGGCTCCATCAAGGACCGCATCGCGTTGTCGATGGTCGAGGACGCCGAGGCCCGCGGCCTGCTGCAGCCCGGCGGCACGATCGTCGAGCCCACCTCGGGCAACACCGGCATCGGCCTGGCGATGGTCGCCGCCGTCAAGGGCTACGCCCTGGTGCTGGTGATGCCCGACAGCATGAGCATCGAGCGCCGCCGCCTGATGCTGGCCTACGGCGCCAAGTTCGTGCTGACCCCACGCGAGAAGGGCATGAAGGGCTCGATCGAGAAGGCCCAGGAGCTGGTGGCGTCCACACCCGGCGCCTGGATGCCGCAGCAGTTCGAGAACGAGGCCAACATCGCGGTGCACACGCGCACGACGGCGCAGGAAATCATCGCCGACTTCCCCGAAGGCCTGGACGCGCTGATCACCGGCGTGGGCACGGGCGGCCACCTCTCGGGCTGCGCCCAGGTGCTCAAGGCAAAGTGGCCGGCGCTGAAGGTCTTTGCCGTGGAGCCGGCCGCCTCGCCCGTCATCAGCGGCGGCAAGCCCTCGCCGCACCCGATCCAGGGCATCGGCGCGGGCTTCGTGCCCAAGAACCTGAAGACCGAGCTGCTGGACGGCGTGATCCAGGTCGACGCCGAGGCCGCCCGCGAGATGGCGCGCCGCAGCGCCCGCGAGGAAGGCCTGCTGGTGGGCATCTCCAGCGGCGCCACGCTGGCCGCCATCGCCCAGAAGCTGCCCGAGCTGCCGGCCGGCGCCCGCGTGCTGGGCTTCAACTACGACACCGGCGAGCGCTACCTGTCGATCGAGGGCTTCCTGCCGAGCGAAGGCTGATCACCCCCTGGGGTCGACCAGTGACTGCTGCCAAGTCAGACTTGCCTTGGCTATAGTCATCGGATCGCGCAAGGACCTCGCCATGACGACCAGCACCGTCTTCATCGACCACCGCAGCCAGGCGGTTCGGCTGCCAGAGGAGTTGCGCTTTCCTGAGGGCGTGAAGAAGGTCGAGGTGATTGCACTGGGCCGCGCACGGGTGATCGCGCCGGCTGGTGAGTCCTGGGACAGCTGGTTCGATGGCGAGGGGGTGACGGTCGACTTCATGGCCGACCGTGAGCAACCGCTCATCCAGGACCGCGAGACGCTTTGAACCGCGCTCGCGAGTCCGGCCGGCCATGCTGCGCTACCTGCTCGACACCAACATCCTGATCTATGTGATCAAGAATCGCCCCGCCTCGGCGCGGGAGCGGTTCACCCGTTGCCATGGACAGATGGCGATGTCGTCGATCAGCCTGATGGAGCTGGTCTACGGCGCTGAGAAGTCTGCCGCACCCGAACGCAATCTGCGCGATGTCGAGGGGCTGGCGGCTCGCCTCGAGGTGCTGCCCTTCGACGTCGGAGCGGCCACACACGCAGGTCGGATCCGGGCCGAACTGGCGCGCAGTGGCCAACCGATCGGCCCTTATGACCAGATGATCGCCGGCCACGCCCGCAGCCTCGGCCTGACCCTCGTGAGCAACAACCTGCGCGAGTTCGACCGCGTGGCGGGCCTGCTGACCGAGAACTGGGTCTAGCGCGCCTCAAACACGCGCGTGCCCGTGAGCCGCGCGTGTTCGCGGATCGCGAAGCGGTCCGTCATGCCGGCGATGTAGTCGGCCACCGCGCGCTCGCGCAGCGGTGAGCCGGCGTAGTCGGCCGGCATCTCCTGCGGCCGCTCGACGTAGCAATCGAACAGCTCGCGCAGCACCGGCTTGGCGCGCTCGGTGGTTGCCATCACCTCGGGGTGGCGGTAGAGCTGGCGGAACAGGAAGCGCTTGAGCTCGCTGCTCTGGGTCCGCATCGCCGGGCTGAAGGCCACCAGCGGCGGCAGCATGCGCACCGCGTCGGCCGAGGCCGGCGCGTGGCGCTGCAGCGCCGCGCGGGTGGCGTCGATCACGTCGTAGACCTGGGCCGAGAGCATGCGCCGCAGCGTCTCGAACAGCAGCCGGCGCTGCGGCCCCTGCGCCAGCGCCGGGTACTCGGCCAGCGCCTCGTCGCGGTAGCGGGCGATCAGCGGCAGCTCGCCCACCTGGTCCAGCGTGATGAGGCCGGAGCGCACGCCGTCATCGACGTCGTGGGCGTTGTAGGCGATCTCGTCGGCCAGGTTGGCCAGCTGCGCCTCCAGGCTGGGCTGCGTGCCGGCCAGGAAGCGCGCGCCCACGCCGCCGGGCTCGTGCCGGTCGATCCAGCGCGCCACCCGCGCCGGGCAGTGCTTGAGGATGCCCTCGCGGGTCTCGAAGCTCAGGTTCAGCCCGTCGAAGGCGGGGTAGCGCTGCTCCAGCACGTCCACCACGCGCAGGCTCTGCAGGTTGTGCTCGAAGCCGCCGTGCGCCTTCATGCAGTCGGCCAGTACGTCCTGCCCGGCGTGGCCGAAGGGTGTGTGGCCCAGGTCGTGCGCCAGCGCGATCGCCTCCACCAGGTCCTCGTGCAGGCCCAGCGAACGCGCGATCGAGCGGCCCAGCTGCGCCACCTCCAGCGTGTGCGTCAGCCGGGTGCGAAAGAGGTCGCCCTCGTGGTTGAGGAAGACCTGCGTCTTGTAGACCAGCCGGCGAAACGCGGTGCTGTGAACGATGCGGTCGCGGTCGCGCTGGTAGGGGTTGCGCGTCGGCGCGGGCGGCTCGGGGTGGCGCCGGCCGCGGCTGTGCGCCGGGTCGCTGGCCC
>DAOLLE010000286.1:0-4893 GCA_035331205.1 Burkholderiaceae bacterium | reverse complement strand
GGGTCGTGCTGCAGGAACTTGTGGCGCTCGCGGGTCTCGCCCCAGAAGCGGTTCAGCGCCTCGTCCACCTCGCCGTGCAGCGTCAGCGCGGCCGACTCGCCCAGGTAGTCGAAGAAGGTGGCCGTCTCGTCGAAGAACAGCGGCAGGTAGTACTCGATGCCGGCGGTGGCCACGCCGCTGGCCATGTCCTTGTAGATGCGCGAGCGGGTCGGGTCGCCGTCCATGCGCTCGCGCCAGCGGGCGCGGAAGTCCTGGCGCGCCCGGTCGTCCATCGGGAACTCGCGGCCCGGCAGCAGCCGCACTTCGGGCACCGGGTAGAGGCTGCGCTGGCTGTCTGGGTCGAAAACGCGGATCGAGTCCACCTCGTCGTCGAACAGGTCCACGCGGTAGGGCACCGGCGAGCCCATCGGGTACAGGTCGATCAGCCCGCCACGCACCGCGTACTCACCGGGCGACACCACCTGGCTGACGTGTTGATAGCCCGCCAACGTCAGCTGGCTCTTCAGCGCCGCTTCGTCGAGCTTCTGCTTCTGCTTGAAATGGAAGGTGTAGCCGGCCATGAAGCCGGGGGGCGCCAGGCGGGTCAGTGCCGTGGTGGCGGGCAGCAGCACCGCGTCGACCTCACCCTTCCTGGGGCCCTGCAGCACGCGCCACAGCGTGGCCAGGCGCTCGGAGATCAGGTCCTGGTGCGGGCTGAAGCTGTCGTAGGGCAGCGTTTCCCAGTCGGGGAATACGGCCACTTTCAGCTCGGGCGCGAAGAAGGCCAGCTCGTCCGGCAGGCGCTGCGCATCGGCGGGCTCGGCGCAGATCACCGCGAGCAGCTTGCCCTCGCCCTTGCGCGCCTGGGCGAAACGCGCCAGCAGCAGCGCATCGGCCGAGCCGACGGGGCGGGGGACGGTGAAACGCTTGCCAGGGGCGATCGAGGGCAGTTGCATGGGCGACGACGCAGGAGCGGGTAACGACGACGAGCCGCCGGGCGCAGGGCCGGGCGGCGCGTGGGGATCGGCGATCCGAATCGGGGCCGGATTCTAGAAGTCGCGCGCAGGCCCTGCCGGCGCTGCAGCCAATGCCGCGGTCAGCGCCGGGCCAGCGGATTGGGCGTCGGCTCCGCGACTTTGGTCAGCGTGTTGCGGTCGGTGTGGTGGAAGGGCTCGGCCTGGCCACGGATGAGCAGCACCGTGTCCTCCTCGTAGCTCCAGGTGCCATCCGGGTTCACCGTGATGCGGATGCGGAACTCGGTGGTCTTGAAGGCGGCGTCCAGGAAGGGCGCCGAGCAGATGCCCCAGGTGTCCAGGCCCTGCGTGGCGACCAGCTCGAACGATGTCGCGTCGGCCGCAGCGCTGCCAGCGGCCATCGCCACCAAGCCGCGCGGAATCACCAGCGTGTGGATGACGGTGCCGGCGGCGGGCTCCCAGAGCCAGTAGCCGACCTGGTCGTGGTAGGTCTTGACCTGGTCGGGCTTGGTGACGTGGGTGTGGTAGCGCAGGCCGTAGAGCAACTGCGGGCCGTTGGTCTGCGGATCGATGGGCTGCAGCTCGATGCGCTCGACGTAGGCCTGCTTCTTCGGGCCTTCGGCCTTGGGCTTGACGTCCAGGCCGCGGGTGCCCTCCCAGACGCCGGCCAGGGCCCGCAGCGGGCCGAGGTTGGCCAGGGTGTCGACGTCGATGTCGCGCGGCTCGGTGTAGATGTCCTGGGGGACGTTGCTCATGGGCAGAAGCTCCGGGGCCAAGGAGGTTGGGATCTTGCCACCTCCCGGCCCGGCAAAATGGCGGCATGTTGATCGGAACCCCGCCCCGTTGTTTCGCCCTCGTTCCCTGCGCCGGTGTCGGCGAGCGCGCGGGCGTCGGCGGACCGAAGCAGTACCACCCGGTGGCGGGCCGGCCGATGGTGGCGCACACCCTGGCCGCGCTGGCGGCCGTGCCGCGCCTGGTGGCGACGCTGGTGGTGCTGGCGCCGCAGGACACGCAGTTCGAGGCGCTGCTGCCCGAGTTCGAGGGCGAGCGCGCCTGGGTCGCTCGCTGCGGCGGTGCCACCCGGGCCGAGACGGTGGCCAATGGGCTGGACGCCCTGCTCGAGCGCGGTGCCCAGCCGCACGACTGGGTCCTGGTGCACGACGCGGCGCGCTGCCTGCTGCAGCCGCCCTGGGTCGATCGGCTGATCGACGCCTGCGCCGACGACGAGGTGGGGGGGCTGCTCGCCCTGCCGCTGGCCGATACGCTCAAGCAGGAAGAGGGCGGCCGCTGCGTGGCCACCGTGCCGCGCGCCGGCAAGTGGGCGGCCCAGACGCCGCAGATGTTCCGCCTCGGGCTGCTGCGCCCGGCGCTGGCCCACGCCGGTGCGGCGGTGACCGACGAGGCCAGCGCCATCGAGGCACTGGGCCATGCGCCCAGGCTGGTGCGGGGGGACGCCTTCAACTTCAAGGTCACCTGGCCGGAGGACTTCGCGCTGGCGCAGCAGCTGTTGCGCAGCGGCGTTCAGCCCTGATCGCAGGGCCTTGGCGAGGTCGCCATGCCCGCGTAGCTGCCGCGGCGGAACGGGTATGCTCGCGCCGCCGTGGCGCCATGGCGGGTGAAAGCCTCAAGCTGCGCCGCGACTCACCGACTCCTTATGTCGTTTCTTCTCAAACTGTGAGACAGACCTCATGTACGAACGCAGCTCCGAGCGCCTGCCTGTGCGCACCGACGAAATCCGCACCATCTGGATCGTCGATGGCGCCTACCTCTTCAACCACGGGCGCAACAAGCCCTTCGACTATCTGAAGCTCAAGGCCGAAATCGAACGCGCCAACGGCGGCCGCATCCACGAGGCCTACTATTTGAATACCGCGCCCGACGTGGCCACCGACAGCCAGAACGCCTTCCACAGCTGGCTGAAATCCGCCCCGCCGCGCGGCCCGAAGATGCGCGTGCAGCTGTATTCGCTCAAGGATCTGAACTGCACCTGCCCGAGTTGCGGCAACGGCTTCACCCGCTCGGTGCAAAAGGGGGTGGACGTCGGTATCGCGACGCTGATCGTCAAGCTGGCGGCGCAGAACTGCTACGACCGGCTGATCCTCTCGGCCGGCGACGGGGATTTCGCCGACGCGATCACCTACATCAAGTCCGACCTGCACAAGCAGTTCTGGCTGCACGGCGCGATGGCCAATCTGTCCACCGACCTGCAGTGCTACGCCGACGAGGTGCTGTGGATCGACGACATGCACCCGGCGATCGACAAGGACAAGCCCAGTGGCGACTTCCGCGGCGACGGCCGGGGTGAGGGCGCGCGCAGCGAGGGCAACCGGTCGGACGCTGGCCGTGGCTGACGCCACTGCGCGGCCGCGGCTGCCGGCGCTGCCGTTTCGCATCGGCGAGGGCTGGGACATCCACGCCCTGGTGCCGGGGCGGGCGCTGGTGCTGGGTGGCGTGACGATCGCGCACGACCGCGGCCTGCTGGGCCACTCCGACGCCGACGCACTGCTGCACGCGATCACCGACGCGCTGCTCGGCGGCGCCGGGCTGGGCGACATCGGCCGGCACTTTCCGGATACCGCGGCGGAGTTCAAGGGCGCGGATTCGCTGCGCCTGCTGGCCGAGGCGGCCCGCCGCGTGCGCGCCGCCGGCTGGGTGGTCGGCAACGTCGACGCGACCATCGTCGCGCAGGCGCCGCGCATGGCCGCGCACATTCCGGCCATGGTGGCGCGCATCGCCGAGGCGTTGGACGTGGCCGCCGCGCAGGTCAACGTCAAGGCCAAGACGGCCGAGCGGCTCGGCCCGGTGGGCCGCGGCGAGGCGATCGAGGCGCGCGCCGTGGCGCTGCTGCTCCCGGCGGCCTGACGGCCGCGGGCCTCGCTGCTTGCCGATCGGCGGCGCGTCAGCCGCCGATGTAGCTCATCTCGACGCGGCGCGCACCTTGGCCCACACCCGCATCGGGCTGGGCCGTGAGGCTGGCGCGCAGCTCCGAGTAGCGGTCACCCCGCTGGCGCCACAGCGCATCGATCGCGGCGCGCAGCTCGGCATCGCTCCAGGCCGAGCCGTCCGGCCGGGCGCCGCGCAGCAGCGCGCGCAGGTCGTGGCCCTGGCCGGCGAAGAGGCAGAGGAAGAGCTGGCCCTCGGTGGACAGGCGGATGCGGTTGCAGTCGCCGCAAAAGGCCTGCGTGACGCTGGAGATGAAGCCCACCTCGCCGCGACCGTCGCGGAAGGCCCAGCGCTGCGCCGTCTCGCCCGGCTGGGCCGCTTCGAGCGGCTCGAGCGGGTAGGCCGCGTCGATCAGTGCGCGCACCGCCTCCGAGGGCAGCACCTCGTCGAGCCGCCAGCCGTTGGTCGCGCCCACGTCCATGTACTCGATGAAGCGCAGCGCCACCGCGCTGCCGTAGGCGCTGCGGAAGTGCCGCACCATTGGCAGGATCTGCGCGTCGTTGCTGCCGCGCTTGACCACCATGTTGACCTTCAGCGGTCCGAGGCCGGCCTGCAGCGCCGCGTCGATGCCGGCGAGCACTTCGGCGACCGGGAAGTCCACGTCGTTCATGCGACGGAAGATCGCATCGTCCATCGCGTCGAGGCTGACGGTGACGCGCCGCAGCCCCGCATCGCGCAGCGACTGGGCCTTGCGCGCCAGCAGCGAGCCGTTGGTCGTCAGCGTCAGGTCGAGCGCATCGCCCTCGGGCGTGCGCAGCGCGGCGAGTTGCTCGATCAGCGCCTCGATGTGCTTGCGCAGCAGCGGCTCGCCCCCGGTCAGGCGGATCTTGCGCACCCCCAGGTCGACGAAGATCCGCGCCACGCGGGTGATCTCCTCGAAGCTCAGCAGTTCCCGATGCGGCAGGAAGCGGTGTGTCTTGTCGAACACCTCCTTGGGCATGCAGTAGCTGCAGCGGAAGTTGCAGCGGTCGGTCACCGAGATGCGCAGGTCGCGCAG
>DAOLLE010000285.1:0-4921 GCA_035331205.1 Burkholderiaceae bacterium | reverse complement strand
GCATCTCCATCTCGGTCATGTCCTTCATGCCGCGCTCGCCCATCACCATGTAGTCGGGGATGAGCTTGGTGATCTGGCGCGCCACGCCGCGGTGGTCGACGCCGATCATCGTCGGAACGCCGTGCCCCATCGCGTTCATCGTGTGGTGGCTCTTGTGGCAATGGAAGGCCCAGTCGCCCTCCTCGTCGGCCAGGAAGTCCATCTGCCGCATCTGGCCCACGGCTATGTCGGCCGTCACCTCGTACTGGCGCGTGCTCTTCGGCGTGGGGCCGCCGTCGGTGCCGGTGATCAGGAACTCGTGGCCATGCAGGTGGATCGGGTGGTTGGTCATCGTCAGGTTGCCCACCCGGATGCGCACCTTGTCCATGTGCCGAACCACGAGTGGGTCGATGCCGGGGAAGATGCGGCTGTTCCAGCTCCACAGGTTGAAGTCGAGCATCGTCATGATCTTCGGCGTCGCGCTGCCCGGATCTATGTCGTAGGCGTTCAGCAGGAAGCAGAAGTCGCGGTCGACCTCGTCGATCAGCGGGTGCTTGGTCTTCGGATGCGTGACCCAGAAGCCCATCATCCCCATCGCCATCTGCACCATCTCGTCGGCATGCGGGTGGTACATGAATGTGCCGGGTCGGCGCGCCACGAACTCATAGACGTAGGTCTTGCCGGGTGGGATCCCGGGCTGGTTCAGGCCGGTCACGCCGTCCATGCCGTTGGGCAGGCGCTGGCCGTGCCAGTGGATGCTGGTGAGTTCGCCGAGCTTGTTGGTGACGAACAGCCGCACGCGGTCGCCCTCCACCACCTCGATGGTCGGGCCGGGACTCTGGCCGTTGTAGCCCCACAGGTGGGCCTTGAAGCCGGGTGCCATCTCGCGCACCACGGGCTCGGCCACCAGGTGGAACTCCTTGACGCCATTGTTCATGCGCCAGGGCAGCGTCCAACCGTTGAGCGTGACAACGGGGTTGTAGGGCCGGCCGGTGCCCGGCACCAACGGAGGCATCGTGTCGGGTTTGGTCTGGATGACGGGCTCAGGCAGGGCCGCCATTGCCACCTTGCTGACGGCCGTGGCCGTCACGGCGGCAGCCGCCACACCGGCACCGTTGAGAAAGCTTCTTCGGGAAACCATGGATTCAGTCCTTGTGTTCGATTCGGGCGAAGGCGGTTCGTCAGTGGCCGGGGTCACCCGCCGGGCCGGCCGCCATCGCGGGGCCTGCCGCGGCCGTGAGGCTGGGCTTGCCGACGAGCGCCATGTCGAGGTCGGCCTGCGCGATCCAGAAATCGCGCAGCGCATCGATGGCGCCGTTGACGCTGGCTATCTGCGAACGCGCATCGGCCAACAACTCGAACACGCCGATCAGCATGCCGTTGTAGCGAAGCAGGTTCTCTTCCGAGATGCGTGCCTTCAGCGGCACGATCTCGTCGCGCTGGTGCTTCGCGATGTCCCAGGCCGAACGGTAGGCGCCGTATGCCTCGCGCACCTCGGAGCGGGCATTGATCGCGGTCTCCGCAGCGCGGTGCAGCGACTGCATGTAGATGCCCTCTGCACGGGCGACCCGGGCACCGCCCCAGTCGAATAGCGGCAGCTCGAATCCGATCTCCCAGCCCTTCTGCGTTGGCGACTCGTTGCTGCTGTTGCGCACCAGGCCCAGCTCCAGCACGTTGACGAAGCGCGTGGTGCGAGTGAGGCCCAGGTTGCGGGCGGTGGCCTCGGCGCCGTTGCGCGCCGCGGTAACGTCCAGCCGCTGGGCGAGCGCGGTGCGCTCGATGTCTGGCAGATCGCGCGGCTGGGTGGGCAGGTCAGGCAGGCGCTCTGGCAGCTTGAAAGCGGTCTGCGTACCCCACACCCCCAGCAAGCGCGTGAGGCGCTCGCGCGCCGCACGTTGCTGCTGCTCGGCACGGGCCAGGTTCAGCGCTGCATCGGCATAGAAGCCCTGCTCGCGCGCCTGCTGGAGCTTGTTGAAGTTGCCCACCTGCGCCATGCGCCGCGCCAGTTCGGCACCAGCCTCCGCGGCCTGCATCACCTGGCGGCTGTAGCGCACCGATTCCTCGGCGGCCACCGCCTGCACCCAGGCCTTGCGCGTGTCGGCTGCCAGGGACAGCACCTGCATCGCCACCGTGGTGCGCACCTGCTCCAGGCGGCGCGCCTCGACGCGCTGCACCAGCGGCATGGCGATCAGCCGGGCAAGATTGAAGTGGAGACCGCGTTCGAGCTCGATCTCGTCACCCTTGGTCAGGCGGCCGAAGCTGAAGCCGGGGTTCGGCAACCGGCCCGCCTGCACGACCTCCGCCTCGGTGATGCCCAGCTCGGCGTAGGCCGCCTGCAGGCCACGGTTGTTCAGCAAGGCGACCTGCACCGCATCGTTCATGGACAGCGGCTTGCCCAGGAGTTCGTCCACGCGCTGGGCGATGCGGTCCAGGTCTTCGGGCTGGCGGGCCCAAGCCAGTTGCACAGGGGTCCCGATGCGCTCGGCGGTGGCCTTCTCGACGGTAGCGAAGCCGCCGTCGGGGCTCAGGGACGCGCAGCCGCTCAGCACGAGCACCACTGCAGCCAGGCCCGTGAGACGGACCGGCACCGCCCGGGCGAACGCTCGTGGGGGGGATGGTTGTCGGGTCATCGTCATCCCCTCAGTGCATCTTGTGGCCGCCGTGCGCCGGCATGGCGCCCGACGCCGGTACGGGTGCGGGCGTGGTGCGACCGGCCGGTGCGACGGGTGCAGGCTCAGGCTGCTGCGCCTCGCGTGCGTAGGCGCGCCAGCCCCCGATGCGGTTCACCGCCTCATTGGCCTCCTTCCAGTCGATGCGCTTGTCGTCGCCCAGCCTTCGATAGCTGGACAGCGCAGAAGAGTGGGTGACAGCCGGCACGCGGACCTGCGCATCGAGCGGGTCCGCCCGTTCGTTGCGGGCGGGAGCGCCCTGGGGCTGGGCTTGAGCGAACACCGCTACGGTCAGCAGCGCAATGAGAGAAATGCCTCGACAGCGGCCAAGGCGAAAGGGAGACAGAAACATGGAATCCTCGCGAGAGCTTCAACGACGGTCCTGCGGCCAAGGCACGCAGGTGCGTAGGTGAGGATCTGGCGCGATCCGCCGGATGGGGCGAGGAGTCGGTCCGTTGGACCGTGGCTGGTACCGTCAGGACAACTGACGGGAGGAGCTCAAAGGCACCCGCTGCACCCCAGCGCGTCGCGCCGGATCAGGCGAGGACGGTTCGAGGCGGACGGTCGAGCCCGTCAGGTTGGTGCGATGCGACCGGTTCCACCGTCGGCATCGGCGCAACGTGCTCCGGGATCGAGGGCGTCGGGAGCACAAAGCTGGCCGGCAGGCCCAGCGCAGAGCAGCAGGCGGCGCAGGCGCTGCAACTGAACTTGCCGTGGTGCGGGAACAGGCCCGTGGCGTCGTTGCCATCGGCATCCGTGGCGGGTTCGTCGGCGACTGGGTGCGCCGGCACCGCTTGCTCATGCACGCCATGACCCGTGGCCGCCGGTTCGCGCCCAGGGTTGGCGGCATGACTGGAAGGCGATACGGGTGCGTCAGCCATCAGCCCTTGCATCATCCGCTCGTGGCTCGGCCCGCAGAAAAACATCACGGACGCAGCCATGCCCTGCACAGGCATGGCGATCACCATGACCCAGACAAGGAAGGCGCGAAATACCCGTTGCATGCCACCAGTGTATCGAAACCGGGTTGACGACGCTCAGGCTTCAGCGGGGCAATGTGCGCGCTCCGGTCCGGAATGAGGCTGCCCGCTGCCGCTGAGCGACCGCGCCGCGCGAATGATCGGCGGGAGCGCCGGCCAGTACCGGGCCTGTCGCCTCCAGCGTGTCGATGATCGGGCAATCCGGTCGATCGTCGCCGTGGCAGCCGTGGACCAGATGCGCCAGCGCCGCTCGCATCGATTGCAGCTCTGCGAGCTTTGCATCGAGTTCCGCGATGTGTGCCTCGGCCAGGGACTTGACCTGCCGGCTGGACCGCTTGCGGTTCTGCCACAGGTCCAGCAATTCGCGGATCTGTTCCAGCGAGAAGCCCAGGTCGCGCGAGTGGCGGATGAAGCGCAGCATGTTCACGTCGCGTTCGCTGTATTGGCGGTAGCCCGCATCCGTGCGGGTGGACGCAGGCAGCAGCCCGATGCTCTCGTAGTGCCGGATCATCTTTGCCGAAAGGCCGGTGGCGCCGGCAGCTTGTCCGATGTTCATACCCATGGCCTTTGTTCCTCGAGACAGTTCGATCATTCCGTTGCTGCGCCGCGCCAGCGACGCAGGGTCAGCGCATTCGCGACCACGCTGACGCTGCTGAACGCCATGGCCGCACCGGCGATCACCGGGCTCAGCAGGCCGAAGGCCGCCAGCGGAATGCCGAGCACGTTGTACGCGAAGGCCCAGAACAGCCCTTGCTGGATCTTCGAATAGGTGCGGCGCGAGACGTCGAATGCGTCGGCCACGAGGCGCGGGTCGCCGCGCATCAGCGTGATGCCGGCGGCCTCCATCGCGACATCGGTGCCGGTGGACATCGACAGACCCACGTCGGCGGCCACCAGCGAAGGCGCGTCGTTCAGGCCATCGCCGACCATCGCGACCACTTGGCCCTGGTTCCGCAGATGCTGCATGATCTCGGCCTTGCCGCCCGGCAGCAGTTCGGCACGCACCTCGTCGATGCCGAGTTCGCGCGCCACCGCCTGGGCGCTGCCGTGGTTGTCTCCGGTCAGCATCACCGTGCGGATCCCCAGCGCGCGCAGGCGCGCGACGGCCGCCTGGGACGCCGGCTTGATGGTGTCGCCGAAGGCCAGCAGCCCGAGCACGCGGGCTCCTGGAGCGTCGCCTGTAGCGGCTCCTTCCGTCGGCGCCAGCAGCCACGAGATGCTGCGCCCCTCGCCCTCGAGGCGCTGGGCGGTCATCAGCAGCGCGCCCGGCTGTGCGCCCGACTCGTTCATGAG
>DAOLLE010000284.1:0-4944 GCA_035331205.1 Burkholderiaceae bacterium | reverse complement strand
TGACCGGGATCTCGGCGCTGTTGACGATGTGCAGCAGGGCCACGGCGATGATGAAGGCGCCGAAGAACCAGTTCGCCACATAGATGTGACGGATCTTGCGGATGCCCACCGTGCCGAAGAACACCACCGCATAGGCCACCCACACGACGGCGATCAGGATGTCGATCGGCCACTCGAGTTCGGCGTATTCCTTGCCGGTGGTGAAGCCCAGCGGCAGCGTGACCACCGCCGAGACGATGATCAGGTTCCAGCCGATGAAGGTGAACCATGCCAGTGCAGGCAGGAACAGTTGGGTCTGGCAGGTGCGCTGCACCACGTGGTAGCTGGTGGCGAACAGCGCGCAGCCACCGAACGCGAAGATGACCGCGTTGGTGTGCAGCGGCCGCAGCCGGCCGTAGCTCAGCCAGGGAATGCCATTGATCAGCTCGGGCCATGCCAGCTGGGACGCCACGATGACGCCCACCAACATGCCCACGATGCCGTAGATGACCGAGGCCAGAGCGAATGCCCTGACGACGCCATCCGTATATGCCGGCGCGGATGCGCCAGATCTCGTACTGATTGCCATCGGTGTGCTCCTTAGGAAACTTCTCCGTCCTTGCGGGCGGGATTCTTTGTCAACCTGTTACCTTGCCGATTGATCGGCATCAACCTCGTCAGGGTCATTCCGGAGAATGCGTTCGCCCTCGCGCTCGACATCTTCGAGTTGGCCGGAGCGCAACGCCCAGGCAAACACTGCGAGGATCCCGAACACCAGCACCACCGACAGGGGGACGAGGACGAACAAAATCTCCATCGCGTACCTCACGCAACCCGTGGCAGCGGCACAACAGCTGTTGCGTCGGCACGCCACCTTCCCCAGCGGGTCAGGCGCAGTGCGTTCAACACCACCAGCAATGAGCTCAGCGCCATGCCGATGCCCGCCAGCCACGGCGGCAGCCACCCCACCAGCGCCAGCGGCACGCCAGCAAGGTTGTAGATCAATGCCCAGGCGAGGTTCTGGCGCACGATGCGCATCGTCTCGATCGCCACCTCGCGCAGCGCAACCAGATCGCCCACGCGGTTGGACAGCACGATCACATCGGCGCGGGCCTGAGCCAGCGCCGCCGCGCTGCCCATGGCCACGGACACGTCGGCCCGCGCCAGCACCGGCGCGTCGTTGATGCCGTCGCCCACCATGGCCACGACCCGGTCGCTGGCCTGCAGACCCTCGACGACCGTCAGCTTGTCCGGTGGGGTGCACAGCGCACGGGCCCGCTGCGGTGCCAGGCCCAGCCGCAGGGCCATCGCCGCGACGCTGGCACGATGATCACCGGACAGCAGGTGCACCTCGATTCCGCTGCGCAGCAACTGGGCGACGGACTGGATCGCATCGGCGCGCAGCAGCTCATCGAACTCGGCACGCAACACGGCCTGCCAGCCTGCGTCGACTTCGCGGGCCAGCCAGACCGCCGGCGTCTGGACGCCCTCGGCGCCTGCCGAGCACCAGGCGGCACTGCCCAGGCGCCAGCGCCCCGCGTACGGCCCGGCCGTGTCGCAGCGCGCCTCGAGGCCCTGGCCGGCGACCTCGCGCAGCTCGGACCAGCTCAGCCCGACCGCAGCGCCATCGAGCCCTTCGACCAGGGCCTTGGCCAGCGGATGACTGGATTGCCCAGCCAGCTCACGCGCCAGCGCACGCCAGGCGCCCTCGCGGGCCGCCTCGCCACCCGGCGGATCGGCCAGGGGCAGCGTGCGCTGCAGCACCAGCCGGTCCTCGGTCAGGGTCCCGGTCTTGTCGAACACCACGTCGCGCACCCGGGTCAGCAATTCGAGGGCATCCAGCCGCTGGATCAGCACGCCACGCCGGGCCATTTCGCCGGCGGCGGCAATCAGGGCCACCGGCGCACCCAGCGACAGCGCGCAGGGGCAGGTGACGATCAGCACCGAGACCGCCACCCACACCGCCCGGGACGGGTCGATCCAGTTCCACACCAGCCAGGCCAGCGCCGCCAGCCCCAGCACCCCCCAGAGGAAAGGCCCGGCGATGCGGTCGGCACTCAGCGCAAAGGTTGGCCGCTGCGACAGCGCCCGCTCGACCAGCGAGACGATGCGCTGGTAACGCGTCTGCGCGCCCAGCCCGGTGACACGCACCAGCACCGGCGCACCCAAGTTGAGACTGCCGGCGGCCACCTCGTCGCCAGCGCGCCGCTCCACCGGGCGGGATTCGCCGGTCAACACCGCCTCGTCGACCTGGGTGGCGCCCTCCTCGACCACGCCGTCGGCGGCGAAAGCCTGGCCGGCGCGCACGCGCAGCCGGTCGCCGATGGCCAGCTCGGCGGTGGTCACCCATTCCGAACCGCCGCCGTCGAGCAGGCGCTCCACGGCATCGGGCAGGCGGCGCATCACCGCGTCGAGCGATTGCGCGGCGCGTTGGCGTGCGCGCGTCTCCAGCCAGCGCGCCACCAGCAGGAAGCACACGAACATCGTCATCGAATCGAAATAGACCTCGCGGGGGCCGGCCGCCGACGCCGCCTGGAAAGTCGCCACCGAGCTGGCCACGAAGGTGACGACGATGCCCAGTGCCACCGGTACGTCCATGCCGATGCGCCGGCGCTTGATCGCAAACCAGGCGCCGCGCAGGAAGGGGCCGGAGGCGAACAGCAGCACCGGCGCCGACAGGATCCAGCTGGCCCAGCGCAGCAGCTGGGCGATGTCGACCGACATGTCACCCACTTCGGCGATGTACGCGGGCGAGGCATACATCATCACCTGCATCATGCAGAAGGCCGCCACGAACAGGCGCCAGATCGCCTTGCGCGACTCGCGCGAGGCCTCGGCCACCGCCTGCGCGCCGGTGTCGGGGAAGGCCCCGTAGCCGCAGCGCCGCACCGCCTCGATCAGCGCCGACATGCGGGTGCGCGCCGGATCCCAGACCACCACCGCGCGCTGGGCGGTGCCGTTCACATCCGCCCGTCCGACGCCGGGGACCTGGCGCAGCGCATCCTCGATCGTGCCGGCGCAGGCGGCGCAATACAGCCCGCTGAGCAGCAGGCGCGACTGCCCCAGCCGCTCCCCGGCCGACCCATCGATCCACTGCGTGTGCGTGGCCAGCGAGCGCGCGTCGTCGACCGCGACCACCTCGGTGGACGACAGCGAGCGCACGGCCTCGGGTGGCGCACGCAGTTCGGCAGGGGCTTCGGAGGGAGACGGTACTGACATGAATCGACCCGGAACTCGACCGCCAGCGCGACGGGTCGGAGGCTGGCGCATCCCGCGGCGGAACGGCCGTCCACCGACAAGGCGCGCACGAAGAGGCCACGCAAAAGCAGGCCTCGACCACAGGACCCCCCGCAGCGCTGCGCTATTCTTCACGGCACTCGACGAGCACAGAATGATACCGATCAAGACTCACTCCGCCGCGCCTTTTGTTGCAATGCAGCGTCAACCCGGCTCCCGCGGCCTGGCCGCGGCCCTGTGTCGGCTGCGATCCGCACTTGCGGTGGCCACGGCGCTGCTCACCCCGGCCGCGATGGCGCAGAACGCGGCGCAGCAGTTGCCGGTCACCCGACTGACCGCCGGCATGCACCTGATCACCGCCGAGGTGGCGCGCAGCCAGGAAGAACGCGCCATCGGCCTGATGCACCGGACCAGCATGCCCACCAACCACGGCATGCTCTTCGTCTTCGAGCAGCCGGCGGTGCACTGTTTCTGGATGAAGAACACGCTGCTGCCCCTGTCGATCGCCTTCCTGGCCGACGACGGCAGCATCGTCAACATCGCCGACATGCAGCCGCAGAACGAGACCTCGCACTGCCCGGCCAAGCCGGTACGGCTGGCGCTGGAGATGAACCAGGGCTGGTTCGCCAAGCGCGGCCTGAAGGCCGGCAGCCGGTTGGGCGGAGAAGCCTTCGCTCCACGCTGAGGCCTCACTCATATTCCAAATTGACATAAGCATCATTTGAATATGTATTTTGCTTATAAGGGCTGAGCTCCTAGAGTGGCGACTCCGATTGCCACTTGACCGAGCTCAACCCTTCATGACCTGGTTTGCCTTCGACTGGACCGCCACGCTGGCCGGCTTCGGCATCGGCCTGATCGTCGGCCTCACCGGCGTGGGCGGTGGCTCACTGATGACGCCGCTGCTGATCTCGGTGTTCCACCTGGAAAAGGCGGTCGCGATCGGCACCGACCTCTGGTTCGCCGGGCTGACCAAGGTCTCCGGCTCGGTGGCGCACCACCGCCACGGCCACGTCGACTACCGCATCACCGCACTGCTGCTGGCCGGCAGCATCCCGGCATCCATCGGCACCACCGCCTGGATGCACATGGTTGGCATGAGCAAGCAGGCCGACAGCGCGCTGAGCTTCGCACTGGGCATCGCGCTGGTGCTGACCGCCGTCACGATCGTGCTGCGGCCGATGTGGCACCGCATCGGCCTCTGGCTGGAGCGCTGGATCACCGACGCGGTGCGCCCCTGGCTCACGGTGGCCTGCGGCCTGCTGCTGGGCGTGATGGTGTCGTTGAGCTCCATCGGCGCCGGCGCCCTGGGCGCCACGCTGATCCTGCTGATGTACCCGCGCCTGCCAATGGCCCGGTTGGTGGGCACCGACATCGCCCACGCGGTGCCACTGACCCTGGTGGCGGGCATCGGCCACGCCACGCTGGGCCACGTCGAGTGGCTGCTGCTGATCGAGCTGCTGGTCGGCTCGGTCCCCGCGATCTGGCTGGGCGCGCGGCTGACCAAGCTGCTGCCCGATTTCTGGACCCGCCTGGCGCTGTCCACCTCGCTGCTGCTGGCGGCCAAGAAGGTGCTGCTGCTGGCCTGATGGCCACCGCCTCCGGGCGCCCCCCGATCGAACCCCGCCGCGCGGCCCCAACCGCGCCGCCCGTGATTTCCTGACCCCGACGACATGTACCGCTACACCGACTTCGACCGCCAGTTCGTCCACGCCCGGGCGGCCCAGT
>DAOLLE010000283.1:0-4950 GCA_035331205.1 Burkholderiaceae bacterium | reverse complement strand
GTCTGCGCCGCGGCGATCCCGGTCAGCGTGGCCGCGATCAGCGCCACGCGCCACGCCAAGGCCCGAGGCAGCGGGCGACCTCCCTGGTGAACGACGCTCACGGGCTGCTCACCCCGACGTCCTGGATGTTCACCTGCCGCTGTCGCCAGGCCCGCCAGGTGCGGCCGAAGTTCTGCAGCGAGACCAGGTAGTACAGGCCCTTGAGGATGCGCAGCGGGCCCCAGATCGGCGTGTTGCCGTAGATGTCACCGGCCAGCAGCGACAGCAGCGCCTCCTTGACCCGGAAGGGGTTCTGAGGGTCCATGAAGAACTCGCGCATCGTCGGGTTGGTGACGCGGAAGATGAACCAGCTGAACTCGCGCGGGCCGAAGGCCATCTTCTTCTCGAATTCACGGCGCGCGGCGGCGGCCTCGCGCGGACGGTCGAGCGTGGCCTCGATCAGCGGCACCGCGGCCACCGCGCTTTGCATCGCCAGCAGCACGCCCGAGGAGAACACCGGGTCGATGAAGGCATAGGCGTCGCCCAGCAGCGCCCAGCGCTCGCCGGTACAGGCATTGGCCGCGTAGCTGTAGTTGCCGGTGGCGTGCACCTTGCCATCCACCAGCTCGGCTTCGGTCAGGCGCTCGGCCAGCTGCGGACACATCGCGATGGTGTCGAAGAAGAACTGCTCGAGCGAGCGCTGCTGCCGGGTCTTCAGGAAGTAGGGCCAGCACACCGCGCCGATGCTGGTGGTGCCGTCGGCCAGCGGGATGAACCAGAACCAGCCGTGCTGGAACCAGAGGATGGTGATGTTGCCTTCCTTCTTGCCCTCGAGCCGCCGGGCGTTGCGGAAGTGGCCGAAGATCGCCGCGCTGGCGTGCTTGGGGTGGCGCGTCTTGGTGCCGAACTGGCTGGCCAGCAGGGTGTCGCGTCCGGAGGCGTCGATCAGGTAGCGGCAGCGCCAGCTCTGGCGCTCGCCGTCCTCGCGCAGCACCTCGGCGCTGGCGCCGTCGGCGTCGAAGTCCACCCGCTTGACCTGGTGGCCTTCGAAGGTGCGCGCGCCGGCCTGCGTGGCGTTGCGAAACAGGATCTCGTCGAGTTCGGAGCGCCGCACCTGCCAGGCGTAGGGCATCGAGCGGTCCATCGCGTCGCCGAACTCGATGTAGCTCTTGTGCGCGTGCTGGGGCGAGACGAACTCGACGCCCCACTTGGGCATGCCGATGGCCTCGACCTCGGCGCGCACACCCAGCTCGTCGAACAGCGCGACGTTGGCCGGCAGCAACGATTCGCCGATGTGAAAGCGCGGGTGGTGCTCCTTTTCCAGCACCGCCACGTCACGCCCCTTGCGGGCCAGCAGCGTGGCCAGGGTGGCGCCGGCGGGGCCGCCGCCCACGATCAGCACCTCGCATTGGTGGCGGTCGCTGGGGTGGCTGGAGCTGCTGGGTGGGGGGTTCATGCTTGCGCTCGTCGGACAGGGGGGCGGGGTCTGCCGCCCCTTGGGGCTCCCTTCGACCACCCACCGCGCATCGGGTGCCGGCGGGGCCTGCAGATCACCGCGGGGTGCTGCCACGGGATGATAATTCAGCCCACCTGCACGCTGGCTGCGCCCGGCTCCGGCATGTCGCCTGGGGCACCGAGCCGGCCGATGCCTATGGAGCCCCTTTGGAACCGCTGTCTTCTTCCCCCGGGACGACCGGGCCGGCCACCGGCCGGACTGCGCTCGCCGGTGGTGGCACCGCCTCGCGCGCGGGATGTCGGCGGCGTCACGCATGACGGGCGGTGCACCGGATCGCGGCCTCCTGGGGCAGATCCGCACGCGCATCGTCTCCTGGTTCCTGCTCAAGGTGGTGGGCATCACCGCCTTCATCTGGGGCTTCTTCCTGATCTACTTCCACCTGCTGCGCCACCCGGCCTATCCGGTCTACGAAATGCCGTTGACGGCGGTGGATCGCTGGCTGCCCTTTCAGCCGGCGGCGCTGGGTGCTTATATGTCGCTGTGGTTCTACGTCGGCCTGCCGCCGGGGCTGCTGCGCAGCTTTCGCGCGCTGATTTCCTACGGCCTGTGGGCGCTGCTGTTGTGTCTGGGCGGACTGCTGTTCTTCTACTACGTTCCGACCACCACGCCGGCCTACACCGGGCCGGGCACCGATGGCAGCATGTATGCTGTTCTCAAGGGGCTCGACGCCTCGGGCAATGCCTGCCCGTCGCTGCACGTGGCCGCCGCGGTGTTCACCGGCTGCTGGCTGGATCGCCTGCTGCGGGCCATGGCGGCGCCGCGCTGGCCGCGTGCGCTGCTGCTGGCCTGGTGTGTGGCCATCGTGTATTCGACCCTCGCGGTCAAGCAGCATGTGCTGCTCGACGTGCTCGCGGGGGCGGCTTGGGGAGGCATCGTCGCGGTCGCGTCGATGCGATGGAGTGCGGCGCGCCTGGATTGCGTGCCGGTCAAGGAGGGCCGGTGAGGTGCTGGGCCACGCGGTGGCAGCGCCCGACCGGTCGGGACGAGGCACGGAACAACCCGTGCGAACGAGAAACGACATGAGCTGTTTGAACGAGTTGCAGAAGCTGATCCAGGAAAAGTACGACGTCGATCCGGCCAAGCTGGACGTCAACGGCTCGCTGCGCGAAGCGGGGCTGGACTCGCTGACCATGGTCGAGTTCCTCTTCGCCGTCGAGGACCACTTCGGCATCACGCTGCCGGAGATCCCGCCGTCGATGGATCGGCTGGCCGATCTGGCCACGGTGGTCGACGGCGTGCTGGCTGCGCGCGGCAACGGCGCGGCCGCCGCCTGACCCATGGCCGGGACCGCGCAGCACCCGCCCCGGGTGGTGATCACCGGGCTGGGGTTGATGTCGCCGCACGGCGAGGATCCGCAGGCCGTGTTCGACCGGCTGATGGCCGGCGAGTCCGCCGCCCGCCCGGTGTTTCCTGAGCTGGCCAAGCCGGCGGTGGCCGCGACGGTGGACTTCGACGAGTCGCGCTGGTTCAGCAAGCTGCAGCTGGCCGGCGTCGACCGCGTCAGCCGCCTCGCGGTGGCCGCGGCCGACCTGGCGATCCGCGACGGCGCCGCACTCGACGGCGTGGACATCGACCAGGTCGGCCTCTATGTGGGCTGCGGCATGGGCGGCGGTGGTTCGCTCGAGGTGGCCTACCGCCACCCGCAGATGCGCGTGCCGCCGCTGACGATTCCCGCCTTCATGCCCAACGCGTCGGCCGCGCACATCGCGATGCGCCACCACCTCACCGGGCCGGTGCTGACCTACTCGGTGGCCTGCGCCTCCTCGGCGGTGGCGCTGATCGAGGCGGCCAAGGCGGTGCAGCGCGGCGAGGTCGAGCGCGCCATCGCCGGGGGCAGCGAGGCGCTGGTGATGCCCGGCATCACGATCGCCTGGCAGGCGATGCAGACCCTGGCCACCGTCGATGCCGACGACCCGGCCAGCTCCTGCCGGCCCTTCTCGGCCGACCGCAGCGGCTTCGTCATCGGCGAAGGCGCGGCCTTCCTGGTGCTGGAGACCGAGGCGAGCGCGCGGGCCCGCGGCGCGCGCATCTACGCCGAACTCTCCGGCTGGGGCATGAGCTGCGACGCCAGCCACCTCAGCAAGCCCGACGTCGCCGGCCAGACCAAGGCGCTGCGTGCGGCGCTGCGCCAGGCGAATGTGCAGCCCGCCGACATCGGCTACTGCAACGCCCACGGCACGGCCACCCGCATCGGCGACGTGGTCGAGGCCCAGGCGCTGGCGGCGGTCTGGGGCGACGCCCTGCCGGGCCTGAAGGTCAGCTCGACCAAGGCGCTGCACGGCCACCTGGTCGGCGCGGCGGGGGCGTTGGAAGCGCTCATCACCGTGCTGGCGCTGCAGCGCCGGCAGCTGCCGCCCAACATGCACTGCCGCCAGCCCGACCCGGACTGCCCGCTGTCGCTGGTGCTCCAGCCCGGGCACGCGCAGCCCGACCTGGAGATGGCCATGAGCAGCTCCTTCGCGTTCGGCGGCACGAACGCGGTGCTGATCTTGCGCCGCCATTGAGAGCCTTCGAAACTGCAGCGCCGCTGCCACGACGCAGCGAGCGGACCGAGGAGACGACGCCGTGAAACTGGCCCTGATCACCGACATCCACGCCAACCGGGAGGCCTTCGAGGCCTGCCTGGAACAGGCCCACCTGCATGGGGCCGAGCGCATCGCGCTGCTGGGCGACTTCGTCGGCTACGGCGCCGACCCAGGCTGGGTGGTCGAGCGCGTGCGCGATCTGGTCTCGCAGGGCGCCATCGCGGTCAAGGGCAACCACGACGAGGCGGTGGTCAACGGCCCGAGCCCGCAGCTGGTCGAGGAGGCCCGCCGCGTCATCGGATGGACGCGCGAGCAGCTCAGCGACGTGCAACTGGACTTCCTCGGCGCGCTGCCCTACCGCCGCGAGGAGGGCACCTGCCTGTTCGTGCACGCCAACGCCTTCGCGCCCGACGACTGGGAATACGTGCTCGGGCGCACCGAGGCGGTGCGCAGCATGCACGCCACGCACTGCCGCCACACCTTCGTCGGCCACGTCCACCAGCCCACGCTCTACCACCTGTCGAGCACCGGCAAGATCGCCGACTTCACGCCGGTGCCGGGCGTGGCGGTGCCGGTGCCGGCGCACCGCCAGTGGCTGGCGATCCCCGGCTCCTGCGGCCAGCCGCGCGACGGCAACCCGGCGGCCTGCTGGGCGATGTTCGACACGCTGCACCACACGCTGACCTTCCACCGCGTGCCCTACGACCACGAGGCCACCGCGGCCAAGATCATCGCCGCCGGCCTGCCGCGCGGACTCGGCGAGCGCCTGTTCGCCGGAACCTGAGTCGATGTTCCCGTGGCCATCGAGGCCGCCCCTGCCGCCCATGCCGGCGCACCCGCAGTCACCATGAACGATCCGCAGACCCCTGCGGGCGCGCCCGCGCCCGCCGCCGCGCCCCCCGGCACTTGGCCGGGCAGCCACGGGCTGGT